>CAZLIG010000020.1:0-5057 GCA_964559415.1 uncultured Rhodospirillaceae bacterium | reverse complement strand
TTCAAGGGAGCCTGCGACGCTGCTCTTTGAAGCCTGCGAGAGGTCGAGATCCGATCCGGAAGTCAGCCCTGTCGTGGCCTTCACTTCCACGAGGGCAAGCGTATCTGCCTGTGACTTCATGCGCTCTTCGTAGAGGTTCAAGGTGCTCCGGCAAGCCCGATATTGTACGAACGCATCGGCAACCTCTGCCGCCAATGTAACGCGGGCGTCGTGCCATGAAGTCTGCTTGGATTGCAGCTGCGCTTCCGATTGCTCGATGGCCCTTCGCTTGCCTCCGAAGAGGTCCAATTCCCATCCCGCGTCGAGTCCTGCGCTGCTGCTGGTCCTGTATTGTGTGGCAGCTCCGCCGCCCGTCTTCGTGCGCGTTAACGACGCCGAACCGTTTAAATCAGGAAGCGCGCCTCCTACGCTCTTTCTTACGGAAGCGCGGGCCTGTTCAATGCGCGCCAAGGCCGCTTCGAGGGTAGGGCTGTCTTTTTCGGCCCTCTCGATCAGCCCGCTCATGACCGGATCGTCAAACTGCGTCCACCATTTTTCAAGAACGGCGACATTACCGTCATGAGGCAAAACGCCGTGCCATTGCTTGTCGACAAGGACGTTTTCGACGTTGGTCGGCTCGTAATCCGGCCCCACGGCGCACGCCGATACGACCAAAGCGGAACAAAGAACAAAGTGACGAATGTTCATAAAATTACCGCTCATCTGATGGGAACTGAATGCCCCTTGACGCATTGGAGCATAGGCCGAAGCTCTTTGGGAGGAACTCCTTGTATGCGCCAGTCCGGTGCAAAAAGCAAAAAGAATGCGCCATTGCAAAGAGATAGCTGTTTTTCGTTTTCATGCTTGTAACCCCATCAACCAATGAAACGAAAAAAGTGAGGCGTTCTTACGGCGCGCCCGGAAAATGCCTTATTCAGAGGGAAAAGCAGTGGAGGTTTATCGGTTAAGAACCAAGAGCGAGCCGTTCAGCACTGCCGCAAAAGAGACCCATGCTAAATAGGGGAGAAACATCAGCGCGGCGCCTCGGTCTTCCTTCCAACTGCACCAAATGAACATCCCGATAGAAATAAGCAAAAGGACGATCACGCCGAAAGCAAGCCTAATGCGATGAGCGCCGAAAAAAATGGGAGACCAAAGAAAGTTCAAAATAAGTTGGACGCCCCAAAATTCCATTGCTCCACAACGAGGTGCGCGCTTCCACGTTCGTGCGCCCGCCAAAGCAATAAGTATGTAAAGGATAGACCAAACCGGTCCGAAGATCCAGCTTGGAGGCGTAAAGTCCGGTTTTACAAGCTGCGCATACCAGTCACCCGGACGTGTAACGAACCCGAGTGCCGTTCCGCCGCCGAAGACCAGCACAAGAAAGAAAACATAGGTCTTAAAATCCCTCATGTTCCCCCGCTGTTTGTTGCATTGCATAATATCTCATTTGCGGTTCGCTGGCAAAGCCGCTACAAGGCGCGGTTTTCCTTCACAAATTCGAAAAATCATTGGACAAGTTCGACGCTTTTTCATAGGGGTGAAGGTCCAAATTCGGAAAGATGAGGAGACAGCGGAATGAAAATCGTAATGCTTGGAGCCGGATACGTGGGACTTGTTTCGGGCGCCTGTTTTTCTGAATTTGGCGTTGACGTGACGTGTGTCGACCCCGATGAAGGCAAAATCGCGCGGCTTCATGACGGCATCATTCCGATTTTCGAACCCGGCCTTGACGATCTCGTCAAAAAGAACGTTGCGGCAGGACGCCTGCGCTTCGCGGCCAAGCTGGCCGATTGCGCACCGAAGGTCGATGCGATCTTCATCGCTGTTGGAACGCCGACGCGGCGCGGCGACGGCCATGCGGATCTTACCTATGTCTATCAGGCCGCACGCGATATCGCCGGATATTTGACCTCGGATCATTTCACGATCGTTGTGACCAAATCGACGGTCCCCATCGGCACGGGCCGCGAAGTCGAAAAAATCATTCGCGGCGCGAACCCGAAGGCCAACTTTGCAATGGTTTCCAATCCTGAGTTTTTGCGCGAAGGTTCTGCCATCGGCGACTTTATGCGCCCGGACCGCGTTGTCTTCGGCACGAGCAGTGACAAGGCCGCGTCGGTGATGAAGGGGCTGTATCGCCCTCTGTATCTTCTCGAAACGCCCATTGTTCAAACCACGTTGGAGTCCTCTGAGCTTACCAAATACGCTGCGAATGCATATCTCGCGACGAAGATAACGTTCATCAACGAGATCGCCGATCTTTGTGAAAAGGTGGGGGCGAACGTTCAAGATGTTGCGCGCGGCATTGGCCTTGATGGGCGTATCGGCAAGAAGTTTCTTCATGCAGGCCCCGGCTACGGCGGCTCGTGTTTTCCAAAGGACACGCTGGCTCTGGTCAAAACTGCGCAACAGGTCAACTCCCCGGTTCGCATTGTGGAAACGGTTGTCGATATCAATAACAAGCGCAAGCAAAGCATGGCCGACCGGGTTATCGAGGCGGCGGGCGGAAGCGTTAAGGGTAAAAAGGTCGCAGTGCTTGGCGTCTCGTTCAAGCCGAATACGGACGATATGCGCGATAGCGTGGCTCTTGACGTTATCCCGTCCTTGCAAAAAGCCGGAGCCGTTATTCAGGCCTTCGATCCCGTGGCGATGGAGGAGGCCGCAAAGCTTCTTCCGAATGTGAGCTGGATGAATGAAACATACGAGGCGCTTCAGGGCGCAAGCGTAGCGGTAATCTTGACGGAATGGAATGAGTTCCGCACCCTTGACTTCGAGCGCGCTAAGTCTCTTATGGCGGCCCCGGTGCTTGTCGATCTTCGGAACATCTATAAGCCCGAAGAACTAGCAACGGCTGGATTTGCCTATTCCTCGATTGGCCGGGGCGTTCCGGGCACACTGACTACCGTGCAAAAGAAGTCGGCTTAACTGTAGCTGCTTCTCCTGTAATATAATTGCCGCAAAGTCGCTTCGCGCAGCCTTTATCGTGCGCGTCTAAGGCTGTTCTAAAAACGAGATTATGAACAGTCTCCTTGGCGTAGGAGTTTGAGAGGCATCAAAGAAGCACAAACCTGATAAGCGTATTTTCATCCTACGGGTCGCGCGGCTTGGGGGTTTGCCCGGGCGTGCCGATTTGCGCCCGTCCAAATCTCAACCGAGGAGGTCATAAATGGCAAAGTTAACGGTATTAGTTGCGACGGTGAGCTTTGCGGCGATGGCAATGTCAGCGGGCTTCACAGGGATCGCTTTTGCTCAGACCGAAGTTCCGGACATGAACCGGGCTCAGCCGACGGCGGATCAAGCCGGTCAAAAAATGTCAGACCGGGAAATGATGCAGAAGATCCGTCAGATGGTCGTGGACGACGACGCCCTTTCGACCACTGCCAAAAACGTCAAGATTATCTCGAAGGATGGGAGAGTGACCCTAAAAGGCCCCGTTCGCTCGGAAGAGGAAAAGCAAAACATTCACGCGAAAGCCGCGAGCGTCGCCGGGGAGACAAACGTCGTGAACGAAATTTCCGTGAACAAATAGCCGACCGTGGATCACCCCTTAACTTGAGGAGCAGCCCATGCCTAACAGAAACACAGCCGCTTTTGGCGTCTTCCCGTCTCGCGCTGACGCGGAAGAGTGCGTTAACAATCTGATTGCCGAAAAATTTCGAAACGAAGACATCTCCATACTCATGTCCGAAAGCGAGGTTGCGGATCAGCTCGGGATGGAAAAGGGCAGCAAAGCGCCGGAAGGCGCGACAACTGGCGCAGCGACTGGCGGCGTCATTGGCGGCACATTGGGTATGTTGGCCGGCATAGGTGCCATTGCCATACCGGGCTTAGGACCTTTTATCGCGGCCGGACCGATCGTGGGAACCCTTGCGGGCCTTGGGGCAGGCGGAGCCGCCGGGGGTGTCATTGGAGCGCTCATGGGTATGGGGGTTCCGGAGTTTGAGGCCAAGGATTACGCGGAACGCCTCAAAAAGGGCGGAGTCCTCGTTTCCACCCGTTGCGAAAGCCCGGAGCGGACAAATATCGCGCGAGAAATCCTTCAACGCTGCGGAGGCGAAGGCATTTGCTCGGCTGAGGGCCGAAGGCCGTAGCCGTTAAGCATATCGGGAAAGCTTGATGTCCCGGTGCAGGTTTGGTATTTCTTCCCCGCCTACGCCCATGTAGGCCTAACCATCTTTTTGAGGTTGTATGTTGGAGATTGCAGTAATCCGATAACCAAGCCCTGACTTGGGTTTCGGTTATCGACCTGTACGAAAGTTCGGCAGGCATCGCTGATGCTTGTCCGCATTGTGCAACTGATTACTGTGTCGGATCTCCACCATGAATATTTCCAAACTGGAACAGAGGACGCTTCACGTCCTCGCCAAAGGCGGCCGTATTGTGCATTACCGCAACAAACGGGGCCGTATAGACGCTGTCGAATGTTACACGCGCGAAGGCTATGTGCTTTCAGACTGTACGTTGGACGTTTTTAAAAAACTCAAGAACAAGCGGCTCATCTCGTCGAAGGACAGTCTGCCATATCTGATCAATATGGAGGGCCTTAAGGCTGTGCGTTCGCAGCCTGACAACCGCTAAGCCCACGACGCCTGACATTGAAGCTTTTCGCGCTTCGATGTCAGGCATCGGATATGGCACAAATTCTGCAACCAAAAAACAGGACGGACTGTCCGCCCGGGCCCTTCCACGAAGTTCCAGGAGATATTCAATGTCAGTTTCGGTTCTCGACGCCCTCAACGCATCTACGGCAACGGGGAGTTCCAACACGGCAACGTCGGCGAAAAGAGAGGATTGCGATCCTTTCTACGAAGAACTGAAAGCTTACTTCTTCAAATCCCCTACCGAACGCCTGTTTGACAACTGGCTTGCCGTGCACAAAATTAGCAAGGAAGAATACGCCCAGATGCCGCCCGAAAAGAAGGCGGCGCTGCAAAAACAGTTTGCGGAGCAGATACAAAGAGAGACCGAACGAAAAGCAAAAATTCTTTCCTAGGCATAAGAATATCTGTGCTTTTAAAAAACGTGCTGGCACGTTTTTTTATCCTGCGGTCTTCGTTCGTTGGAATGTACCCGAA
>CAZLIG010000019.1:12282-18349 GCA_964559415.1 uncultured Rhodospirillaceae bacterium | reverse complement strand
AGGCATACCACCTTTTTCGTTCCCCACTGGTTTATGTAACGACGCTTTGCCGCCCGCCGAGGCTCCCCGGAGCCAAGTCGGGAACGTGGTATGCAGCAGGGAGTTTTTCTGAAGCTGCGTGCGGCAATTGGGCCGTAACGGACTTCAGATTCGATCTTGGTTGCGAGGCAAAGAGAAACAAGGGTCGCTTCGGCGCAAAAAACGCCGATGAAAAGTGTGTGGGGCTTCTGATCTATACATACGGCTCTTTTTCGATGACGGTTGATTTCTCGACAGAGAAATCTATCGCCCGCATCCGCCTGACCGGACTTTCTGTTGTTGGCAAAAACATACGCAACCAGAGGGCTGGACAATGCCATACAAGAACGTCGTTCGCCGACAGAAAGCTTTCGTAAGAACAGCGCCCCCGACGCCTGACCTGCAACGCTTTTCGAGCGTTGAAGAGGTGATCGCGACCCTGCAGCCGGGATCTTCGGTCCACTGTATGCACCCCGAGAAGCTGCAGGAAGCCGCGCGCGCGTTCATCAAGCACTTTCCGGGCCACACCTTGTACGCGATCAAGTCGAACCCCGACCCTTACGTGCTTGAAACCCTGCACAAGGCGGGCATCAACCACTTTGATGTCGCCTCGCTGGGCGAAGTCCAGCTGATCCGCACGATGTTCCCCCGTGCGCACCTTGCGTTTATGAATCCGGTCAAGAGCCGCGAAGCGATCCGCGCCGCTTACTTCGAGTACGGCGTCCGCGACTTCGTTGCCGACACTGCCGACGAAATCAACAAGATCGTCGAGGAAACGGATCGCGCCCAGGACCTCCTGATCGTCGTCCGCATCGCGATGCCTAAAGGCACGGCGGCGTGTCAACTCACGGGGAAATTCGGCTGCACGCCGGATCAAGCCGTAGACTTGCTCAAGCTGGCCTCAACGGTAGCCAAAACAGGCATCTCGTTCCATGTCGGCTCACAAACCCTTTCCCCCTCATCGTACACCGACGCCATCCGCAAAGGCGGCGAGATCATCGCCCGTGCCGGAATAAAGCCCCGCGTGTTCGATATCGGCGGCGGCTTCCCGGTAAAAGGCTTGGGAATGGACATCCTCCCGCTGACAGCCTATTTCGACGTGATCCGCGAAGAGATCGCAGCCCTCAAGCTTCCAAAGACCTGCGAAATCTGGGCCGAGCCGGGCCGCGCCCTGTCGGGCGACGGTGCAACGCTGGTGGTCCGGGTCAACCTGCGCAAGGGCGACCTGCTGTACATCAACGACGGCAGCTTCGGAAATATGTTCGAAATAGCTTCCATGAACTGGAAGAACGATTGCTCGCTTATCCGCCTGCCCCGTAAGGACGAGGACCTGAAAACCCCAAGCAAGCAGCTTGCCCCTTTCCGGTTCTACGGCCCCACCTGCGACTCCGTGGATTATATGGCAGGCCCCTTCATGTTGCCCGAAGACGCAGCCGAGGGCGATTATATTGTGCTCGAAGGCATGGGCGCGTACATGGCGTGCTCGCAGTCGCGCTTCAATGGCTTTTTCTCCGACGCCAAAGTTGAGATCGTTCCCACATCGAGAACGACTCAGTTGAAGGTTGTGAAATAACCGTTAGGGTTGACCGAGGGGATTCGCCTGAGGCGTGTCTCCCGGTCAGCACAAATTTCGCCGGTCCTCGCTAAGCCATCGGGAGAATTACCGTGACCAATCACAAAACTTATCTTCGCTTCAAAAATCATATTTTTATGATCGGCTGCGGCTCGATCGGGCAAGGGGTGTTGCCTCTGATCCTGCGCCATTTTGACATCTCCCCGGATCAGATTTCCATCATCACCGCCGACGAACGCGGTCAGAAAGAAGCCGAGGAATTCCGCGTCTCCTTCGAGATCAATCCGCTGACGCGCGAAAACTACCGCCAGGTTCTCGGCTCCCACCTCAAAGAAGGCGACTTCGTGGTCAACGTCTCGGTGGACGTATCCTCGGCCACGCTGATGGAGTTGTGCCAGGAAAAAGGCGCGCTCTACATCGACACCTGCATCGAACCGTGGGCCGGAGCTTATGTTGATCCGAATCTGTCGGTATCGGAACGCTCCAATTATGCATTGCGCGAAGAAGTGCTTGCGCTGATATCCAAATATAAAGGCGGCTCAACCGCGATAACCTGCCACGGCGCGAATCCGGGCATAGTCAACCATTTTGTCAAGCAAGCCCTGCTTAACATGGCAAAAGACACGGGCCTCAAGAACTCAAAACCTCAAACGCGGGAGGATTGGGGTAAACTCGCGCAGAAGCTGGGCATCAAGGCCATCCATGTTGCCGAGCGCGACACGCAAAGAAGCGCAAAGCCCAAGGAAGTGGACGAATTCGTCAACACCTGGTCAATCGACGGTTTCTATAGCGAAGGCAATCAGCCTTCGGAGCTCGGATGGGGCACACACGAAAAAGCGCTCCCCCCGAAAGGCGGGTACCATACCAAGGGAAGCAAGGCGGCGATTTTCCTCAACCGCCCCGGCGCCAACACACGCGTCCGAAGCTGGACGCCCCTCGAAGGTCCCTATCACGGCTTCCTGATTACGCATAACGAGTCGATCTCCATCGCTGACTATTTGACGCTACGCGATGCAAAAGGCAAGGTTACGTATCGTCCGACATGCCACTACGCCTATCATCCGTGCGACGCCTCGATTCTGTCGCTCCACGAGATGAACGGTAAGAACGGCAAAATGCAGAGCCGCCAACGGCTTCTAAGCGCCGATGAAATCATCGACGGCATTGACGAACTCGGCGTCCTTTTGATGGGCAACGAAAAAGGCGTCTACTGGTACGGCTCGCGCCTGTCCATAGATCAAACGCGCACACTGGTTTCGCACAACAACGCAACGTCGCTCCAAGTCACATCCGCAGTTCTGGCCGGAATGCTCTGGGCCATCGAGAACCCGAAAGCGGGCATCGTGGAGCCGGAGGACATGGACTTCGATCGCGTGCTGGAACTGGCCATCCCCTATCTTGGCGATATGGTCGGCGTCTGGAGCGACTGGACCCCGCTTCAAGACAGAAACGGTCTTTTCCCCGAGGAAATGGACACCGAAGATCCTTGGCAGTTCAAAAATATCCTTGTGGCCTAGCGCCTCCTCAGGCATCTTGCCGCCATGTTGACCAAGGGATACCTGCGGCATTTCGCCGCCTGCAATAAGCACGACCTCAGCCATTTTGTGCCCTTCTTTATCGAGGGGAAACGCTACGGCTGGATCAAAAAAGAAAATGCCTCAATCCTGAGCTCGAAAACAAAGCTTTTCGATGCGCACGGCGATGGCCTTTCCCTGCCCTCGAAATTCACCGGCTTCAAAGACCGCAGCAATGCGCTTATGGAAGCAACATTGGTTCTGTGTGAGCACATCGGCAAGCCGCTCCGCAATGAAATGTATCCGGTTGTCGAAAACTTTGAAGACGAGCCGCTGGCCCAGCTCGACCGCGTAGCCGTCCCGTGGTTCGGCATCCGGGCCTGGGGCATCCACGTCAACGGCTATGTCCGTAAGGATGATGCCCTTTATCTCTGGATCGGCAAACGCGCCGATAACCGGCAAGTCGAACCCGGAAAACTCGACAACATGATTGGCGGCGGCAACCCCATCGGAATTTCAGTCGAGCAGAACCTCTGCAAGGAAGCGAAAGAAGAAGCCGGCATGGACGCTTCGCTAGCTCTGACCGCCAAACGCATAGGAACGCTGAACTATAAACTCGAACTCCCCGACGGCCTCCGCGCGGATTCATTATTCATTTTCGACCTCGATCTTCCCGAAACCTTCACGCCGACCAATACGGATGGCGAAGTCGCCGAGTTCAAATTGATGCCGATTTCCGAAGTCGCAAAGATCATCCGCGAAACGGGTAATTTCAAGTTCAACTGCGGAATGATCGTCGCCGACTTCCTGATGCGCTGCGGCTTCATTCCTCCCGAGCACCCCGAGTACAACGCGATAAAGGAATGGCAGAACATAAGTTGAAAAGAAAATGTCTCGACTTAACGAAAAAATCAACGCTCAGGATGTAAACATGCCGCAGTCTCAACTCATGCGGGTCACAAAAGCTAGAAATTAAATCGCGAAGTAGACTCAGCAACCAAAATTTTGCCATAACAATTGCCAACAGTTGCCGAAACACCCTTTTTCATCAGCAACACCAGTTTCAAAACGAAACGTTTTTCTGCGCTTTAATAGGCATAACGAGATGACCGATTGTTGGTTAATTTATTCACGCGATAAGAACAGCGCCCTCCACACCGATGAGGCAAAGCCGTCGTTCGAGTTCACTCCTCCTCAAGACCACATGGTAATCGCCGACCCGAGTACCGGCAAATATCACCTCGCAACGAAACTCACGGATCACAAGCCCTTCTGGATCGGACCGGAAACCGTAGTCTCGGGACCGTTTACTCAAGAGAAACTCGTCTTCATTGAAACTTTCATGGGTCCGACCGATCTCGAAGCCGAGATGAAAAAGAAAAACCTGACCGCCCAAGAAATTAAAAACGTGCAAAAAGCCGCCCAAAAATGGCCTCGCGCAGCCAACACCAAAAAAGGAGAGAAAATGAATTCCGATATTTTTCCGTCATTGGATAGAAGCAAGCATTGTTACGTTACCTGTCCTTCCTCTCCCGAAGTGCTAAAAACGACCCCCCACTATTTCGCCTTCGATTTGAGAAAAGAAGAGTTCGTTTATTTCACGGACGCGAACAACAAGAAACCTCCCAAAGCAAAAGGCACAAACGTCCACGGCCCCTTCAGCTTCAAGGACCTCATCTTTTTTGAAACAGCCGAAAAGAGTCTTGTTCCGAAGAAGCAATTCGAACAACAGCTCTTACTAAAGGGATTGCTCAAAACTGGTGCGGTAACCATGTTCCTGCGCAATCAACGAGCCCAACGTATCGCCGAACGCCGGACAAACCCGGCATTGCCGAAAACTTTCTTGACGAGTATAGGCCCCACTCTGAAGGGCTAATCCGATAAAAGCCTCCGTAACACGGGGGCTTTTTTACTTCCCTATGCAAAAATCCCGGAAAATCATGTCGAGCAGATCCTCGACATCGACTCGCCCCGTAATCCGCCCGAGCGCCCGCATCGCCAACCGCACGTCCTCTGCCCGAAGATCGGCCTGAACAGCCCGTAGCGCCCGATCCAGATGATCAGCGCACTCTTCAAGCGCCGCGCGATGCCGTGCCCGCGTCAAAGGAGGTGCCGCGCTATTCTCAAACCGCCTGTCAATCACCTGTCCCAGCCGCTCAAGCAACGCGCCAATCCCCTCCCCCGTCTTTGCAGAAATAAAAAGCACTTCCTCCGAGTCCTGAACCCCGAACCCCGCCTCCCTCTTCGTCAACAAATCGCTCTTGTTGACAACGACAACCGCATTTCCGTCGATCACCTCTCGCGCCTCGGGATCAGTCTGGGGCCACTTTGCTCCATCAAAAACAACGATCTTCAGGTCCGCATCGCAAGCGCGTTGCCTCGCGCGTCTCACGCCCTCGCACTCAACCGCATCCTCGGTCGACTCTTTGAGTCCTGCGGTATCGGCCAATATCACCGGATATCCATTGAGATCGAGATGCACCTCGATCACATCGCGGGTGGTCCCCGCAACAGGCGAAACAATCGCGGCCTCCCTCTGGGCAAGCGCATTGAGAATCGACGACTTCCCCGCATTAGGCGGCCCCAAAAGCACAATCGAAAACCCCTCGCGAAGCCGCTCCCCACGATGCTTATCATCGAGATGTCGCGAAATCTCCGCGCGCAACGCATGAAGCTCAACGCCCTCCTTCTCGATCAAATCCTCAGGCAAGTCCTCATCGGCAAAATCAATAGCCGCCTCCATCATCGCAAGGCTGCGCGAAAGCCTCTCGTGCCAATCGCCGTAGAGTCTGCCTAAAGCTCCCTCAAGCTGCCGCAGGGCTTGCTTCCTCTGCGCCTCAGTCTCCGCATGAACCAGATCGGCAACCGCCTCGGCCTCGGTCAGGTCCATCTTCCCGTTTTCGAAAGCCCTCCGCGTAAACTCTCCCGGCTCAGCCAACCGAAACCCCGGAAGGACGCGAAG
>CAZLIG010000019.1:0-12272 GCA_964559415.1 uncultured Rhodospirillaceae bacterium | reverse complement strand
TGGGCTGTGAACCGGACATCGATGGTTACCTGCCCCCGGAAGGACGCGAAGCGCCTCAGTCACCGCATTGACGACCGCGCGCCCCCCATGCGTGTGCAGCTCGACGACATCCTCGCCCGTGAAACTGTTTGGCGAACGGAAAAACAGCACAAGCGCATGATCTATCGCCTCACCGGTCTCTGGATGAACGATTGCTCGAAGAAATGCCTTTCGCGATTCCGGAAGCTCCTCAAAACCGCACAAGCGCATGAGCGCCAGAGCGGCGTCTTTCCCCGAAATGCGGAACACCGCTACGCCGCACCTGCCGCCGCCGGAGGCGAGCGCATATATCGTCTTATCGTCGTTCACGAATACCGTTCCCTGCAAAAAGAGCGAACAAATGCCCCATCCGACAGATTTAATGAAAGGCGTGGGGAACGCAAGAGGAAGCCTCAGGCTTCAGCGCATTGATGAGGCCGCACCAAATGCTTTGCTTGGGATGACTGGGTTTCCGGTACGCATATTTATCGGCAACCTGAACCAATTCCCGGACCGCAGCGCCAATCTCCGAAGAAACCGTAGGCTTAAGAGGTTTCGGAGCGGCATTAAATGCATCCGAGAGTAGCTTCTGAACCCTGGTAGTCTCCTGCATCTCAATATAGTAGCCCAAAGCGCCTGAAGCGACAAAAGCCGCGCTGCCCAGAGCCAAATAACCGGCTACGGAAGCGAGTCCGAGAGAAGTACAGTCGTTTGTCCCCAACAGCAGCGCCGTCTCCTTGACAAGACTGGCTGACTGCGTGGCCAGATATGCGCCTCCGATTGCCGAAGGAACAACAACGCCGACCATCCTCGTGATGTAGCTAGTCCTTTGCCGCTCGGAAATCGCCGCAACGTCTCCAATAGCCGCATAGGTGCCCGGACTGAACACATTGTAATACCAAGCAGGGTCTTCTTCGCGGACGCGAAGTCTGTCGGCTCTTTTTTCGCTCGCCAAAGCTCGTGCTTTAAATCTCGACATATGGCGAGACCTAACGTTTTTTGTGCGTGCCTCAACGGGCCTTGAAATATTCATTTAAAAAATCCCACTCTAAGAATGCTTAATTATACAAGATTCAACGCCACTTTCGGGAAGATTTTTGCTTTCATCCCAAGGTGCGCTCATCCGTTAAAGCGATGCCTCACATCGCATAAGCAAACGATATCAAAGCACTGAAAACCGCTTTTACCATTTCGGATGCGCCGCAGCGCCGGATAAGAGGGTGACAAATCAACCCAACTAAGCCATAATTTTGGCAAGAATTAACCGCTAAAATCCCCTCGTAAAAATCCAAAACAGGAGCGTTCCATGAAATCTCTGAAGGTCCTATTCCTTTGCAGCACGGCGTTTCTCGCCGCGTGCGCCAGCACCCCAATGGGACCGACTGTCCGGGCGCTTCCGCCGAAGGGCAAACCCTTTGAGCAGTTCGCGCATGAAAACGCCTACTGTAAAGCCTACGCCGATGACCAAACCCGGGGACAAGCCGAGCGCGCCAATGAAACCGGATTTCTGCAAGGCGCAGGCGGCACCCTCCTCGGCGCAGGCCTCGGAGCTGCCATAGGCGGCGGACGCGGAGCGGCTATCGGTGCCGCAGGCGGAGCCGTAGCGGGAACTGCAGTCGGCGCGAGCACCTCTTCGCGGGAACAGCGCAGCATCCAGCAGCAGTATAACGATGCCTATCTTCAATGCATGATCGGCAAAGGCAACATGACGGAAGTCCCAACCGCAGCGCCGACGCAGCATCAAACCATCATCTACCAGACGCCGCCCCCGCCGACCGTCATCTACACCACCCCCGTCCCCCAGCCGCCTCCCGGCTACTAGAGCAAATATGCCGACACTGAAGCACACTCCGCACTAAACCCATCGTCATCCCCGCGAAGGCGGGGATCCCATTTGTTGTTTTTTGTGAAGCGCTTCAACAACACCAATTTTGCTCTAAACGGAACGGGTAAGCAAAAAATGGGATTCCGACAAACGGTATCCCATTTTTGTTAATCAGCGCTCGAATAAGCCTTCGTCTGCCCCGGAAAATTCCGGAAACCGAGTTTGAAACCCTTAGGCTCCGGCAGCGTGCTTCGATCAAGCACACGAACAGGCTCGGCAATATTCCCAAGTGTCTTCTCTCCGTGCGACACGACGTTCTGGATGTAATAAACGCCGCGATAGCCGCGCATATCGAGATCCTCGATCATCCACGAAACGTCGGACTCGCCCAAAAGTTCGGGCGAGACGGTGGTGCGAATTTCAAGAACCACCTTCCCTTGATTGCTGCGCTCAATCAGAAAATTGAGAGTCTCGCGAAAATCGTTCTCGAACCGGGCTGTCCCGCACACCTTCTCAAAAAGGGTCGGCGGAGCCTTGTAATCAAGGGCAACCATATCAAGAAGGCCCTCATCCACAAGCTTCCTCACCACCGCCGGATTGCTCCCGTTGGTGTCGAGCTTGGTCTTATACCCCATCGCCCGCGCCTTGCGGATCACATTGGGAAGCGCAGGCCAAAACGTCGCCTCCCCGCCCGAAAAGACAACGGCTGTAAGCTTCCCCTTGCGGGTCTCAAGAAACGCGAGAACATCGGCCTCGTCTTTCTCGCCGCGATTTTTCACAATGTCCGGGTTGTGGCAATATTTGCACCGCAAATTGCACCCCGAAACCCAAACAATGCACGAAAGCTCATTCGGATAATCAAGCATCGAAAAAGTCGTAATCTCGTAAATCTGTCCCATAGCTCTGAAATAATACAAAAATCACTATAAAGAAAGATGGCCGACCCTGATTTTTTGGAGTCGGCCACCTTCAACCTTGCATCTCGACCTCTCCTACCCGCAACACGAACACTTCTGCTCGGTCCCATACCGCTTCCTCTCGGCCTCGCAGCGGTCCTGAGACGGCTCCTTGAACGGCACGCGTTCACGATGTTCGCCCTTCTTGCCGATATTGAAGCCATCGACCGGGCGGAAATACCCCATCACGCGGGTCCAAACTTGCGTCTTCTTGCCGCAGGAGGGGCAGTTTTGTTGCTCGCCGGAAAGATACCCATGCTCGTCGCAAACCGAGAAAATTGGCGTCACGGTCACATAAGGCAACTGATAGTTCTCAAGAACCGTCCGCACGAGCCGCTTGCACGACTCGGTGCTCTCCAGCTTCTCATTCATATACATATGAAGCACGGTGCCGCCGGTATACTTGCACTGCAGGCGATTTTGGAGATCGAGCGCTTCAAACGGATCTTCCGTGTGCCCGACAGGAATCTGGCTACTGTTTGTGTAGTAAATGTTCGGATACGCCCCCGACTGCTCAATTTCGGGATACCGCTTGTGGTCTTCCTTGGCGAAGCGATACGTAGCGCCCTCGGCCGGAGAAGCCTCAAGGTTATAAAGATTCCCCGACTTCTCCTGATATTCGCGCAACCGCACGCGCATATGGTCGAGAATCCGGATGCTCATCTCGATGCCCTCGGGCTTGGTCATATCGGCCTTGCCAAGCGTATAATTCCTGACCATCTCGTTCATGCCGTTAACGCCGATGGTGCTGAAATGATTGCGCAAAGAGTGCAGATAGCGCTGCGTATACGGATAAAGTCCACGCCCCAGACCGTCGTTCACAAACACGCGCTTCTTCTCAAGCGTCCCATGAGCAAGGTCCATAAGCCGGTCAAGCGCCTCGATCAGCCTCGCCTCGTTACCCGCATGAATGTATCCAAGCCGCGCCATGTTGATGGTAACGACGCCGATCGACCCGGTCATTTCCGCAGAGCCAAACAACCCGTTTCCGCGCTTTTGCAATTCGCGCAAGTCAAGCTGCAACCTGCAGCACATCGACCTCACAGCCCCCGGCTTGTAAGCCTCCGGATTCTCGTGCCGCACGCCGTTCTCGTCGCGCGTATACTGGCTGCCGATAAAGTTCTGGAAATAGGAACTGCCCACCTTCGCGGTATTCGCGAAAATCACGTCCGCCACGCGGCTATCCCACTTGAAATCCTCGGTGATATTCACGGTCGGGATCGGGAACGTAAACGGCTGTCCCGTCATATCCCCTTCCGTCATGACTTCATAATAAGCCAGAACGATGCGTTCCATTTCCGGCGCAAAGTCGCCATAGGTCATGTCGGTAAGCTTGTTGATCTCGGGCCGACGTTGCCGCGCCATGCGAAGCAACTCGCCGTCGCGCACCCCATCGAACAGATGTTCGGTTCCGCACATCGGCATCACGGACTTCAAATCCGCAGGGCAAGTGATGTCCATCGTGACGTTCGTAAACGGCGACTGCCCCCAGCGAGCCGGAACGTTGAGGTTATAAACGAACTGCCGAATCGCCTTCACAATCTCGCCATCGCCAAGCTGATCGATAAACACGAGCGGCGCAAGATAGGTGTCGAACGAGGAGAATGCCTGAGCCCCCGCCCATTCCGACTGCAAAATGCCGAGAAAATTAGCCATCTGCCCGAGCGCCTCGCGGAAGTGCCTAGGCGGACGCGATGAGACGCGCCCCACAACGCCGTTGAAACCTTCGGTCAACAGCTGGCGCAAGCTCCATCCCGCGCAGTATCCGGCGAGGCTGTCCAAATCATGAATATGATAATCGCCCTCGCGATGCGCGCGCGCCTCTTCCGGCGTGTAAACGTCATCGAGCCAGAAGTTCGCAATCACCTTGCCCGCGATGTTGTTCACAAGCCCGGCATGGCTGTAGCCGACATTCGCATTCGCGTTGATTCGCCAGTCAGCCTTCGAAACATACTCCTCAACGGTGTCGGAGCAGTCGATCATGGTTCCTTTTGATGCATCCTGAGGAGAGGAGACAGAGGGATCGGTGCGAAAGGCCAACGTAGTGCTTGCCATGGGTGTTTTCTTCCAGAAAAAAAAGGGTGATACACTAGATGATGTATAATGCAATGCATTATAACACAAGATATGGTACAACGTTTGATCTTTATCAAGCCCAAAAAATTTATTCAGCGCCTCCCAACTCTCACCAAACAAGTCCGAAATAAAGCCCAACACCCAGACCTATAAACAAAAAAGGCGAAAATGTGACCCGTGAAATTCGGTAGTTAAAAAGCCGGAACGTTCCGATAAAAATCGTTGCCAAAACGGAACCTACACCCCAAGCGATGATCGCCGGAGCGACTCC
This sequence comes from uncultured Rhodospirillaceae bacterium, assembly GCA_964559415.1. Taxonomy (GTDB): domain Bacteria; phylum Pseudomonadota; class Alphaproteobacteria; order UBA9219; family UBA9219; genus CAIXLI01. The sequence goes on along the minus strand of CAZLIG010000019.1, from coordinate 7,126 downwards.
AAAATAAGAGACGGCCAACATCGTCCACTTCGCATCCCCCATCCCGAGCGCGTCGTGACGGAAAATGCGATACCATGCAAAATTCGCGGCCCAAATCAGCGCTCCGGCCTCAACTGCGTGCCGGAAGTGAAGAGCAGCCAAGTCCCATGATAAGAAGAATCCCTGAACGGCTGCAACAGAAAAAAGCCCCAGTAAAATCAGAGGGTCAGGCACCTTTCCCGTCCGCGCATCGGCAATCGCGGCAGCGCCGAGAATCATCAGTACGCAAGCGGAAACCCACCACATCTCCGGCGGCATCTCCGGAGCCGCATTGACAAGAAAGACCTTCGCCTGATCTAGAAAAGGAAGAACAAGCATGGGGACCTAAGGCGTGCAATTTGCATTTGCGTCGCCCGCACTCTGCGGCATCGAAATCCACACGATGAACTTCTGAGACGCGCTCGCAGGGTTATAAACAACCTCGTGAGTAGTCGTGACGGTGGCCGAGTTGTTGAACTTTCCTGCTGCACGAGTCAAGCCAGCGACGACCGCCGTACTAGAAGAGGCAGGCTGCGCCCAAATACACCGCCCGCCGGTAGTCCCCGCGTTGATGTATGTCCACTCGGAAAATCCCTTGGTCGGCTGGGGCAAGAGAATGCCGCTGCTGCCGTCCGAACCGTCGCCCTTCCCGCCCCATAAAGGCACGTCGCCGATGGGATCGCACTTCAAATCTCTGACGATGGTCGCAGTCCCGAGCGTAGACCCATAAGGAAACGAATCGTCGGCCTCGTCCGCCGCAGCGCCGTTTGACTCGCGAGCCAGACGCAACGCCATTGTGTATTGCAAGTTGCAGTTGTTAATCGCATTGCGAATCATGTTGGCCTGAGACGTCACATCCGCATTGATGCGGTCTGAAATGCTCGCGGTCTGAAAATCGTTGCCGCCGGTCGCCGCGACCGTTCCAAGCAAAGCGAGCATGGCGATGACAAAAAGAATCGGGCCAATAGCAATACCTGCGGAAGGATGAAGTCTTTGATGTGTTTGCAGCATTGAACTTACCGGAAAGGAATACAGATGCATTCTAGCGGCTCCGACTGGAAAAGCCATAGCAGCCGCTACAGCTAAACCTTGACGTGTATTTTCTTGAAACAACCTGCGGATCGGAATATATGAAGAGCCGTCTCTCCGAGGTTAAGCATTCGCGGGAAGTTCAATGGCTATAAGCGATCTTACTGCCCTCATGATCGACGATCAAAAGACGATGCGCTCAATCGTCCGAAACCTTCTTGGAACGGTAGGCATCAAGAAAGTCCAGGAAGCTGAAGATATAAGCCAAGCGATTCAGCTCCTGTTGTCCGCCCCGGAAAAACCGGACTTCATCGTTACCGACCTGCACATGGAGAAAGGCGGGGGTATCGACTTTCTCGCGCGGCTTAAAGCAGATCCAAAGCTGAGCGAACTAGACATCCCCGTGGTCCTTCTGACGGGCGAAACGAACCGCGAGCTTCTCGACCGGGCAATTCAGGCAGGCGCATCGCAAATCGTCGGCAAGCCGTGTACCGCACAAGAACTCGGGCGCGCCCTCGGCAAGGCGCTTGGCGCGCGCCTTGCGAACCGTCAAACAACATCGACCTGATAAAGAAAAATTGTCGCTAGCGGAGAAACGTGTCATTATTTGCGCCCTCCGGAAAGACGCACCATGACAACGCCAGAAGCACTCCCAGAGTCAGCGCCCGAATACGCAATCGAGATCAAAGGCTTGGTAAAAACCTATCGAGGCTCGAAAGGACAACCTCCCAAAGAAGCGCTTAAGGGAATTGACCTGCAAATACCACGAGGTTCCCTCTTCGGCCTTTTAGGCCCCAATGGCGCGGGAAAGTCGACGCTCATCAACATCATGGCCGGCCTTGTTCTCAAGACGAAAGGCGAGGCAACGATCTGGGGTTATGAGGTAGCTCAAAACCCCATCATGGCCCGCATGGCCATCGGCGTCGTCCCGCAAGAACTGAATCTCGACGCCTTCTTCACGGCCCGGGAGTTGCTAGACCTCCAAGCCGGACTATACGGCGTCCCCCAAAAAGAACGTCGAACCGACGAGCTTCTCGAAATTGTCGGCCTGACCGATAAAGCTAACGCCCCCACCCGCACCCTTTCGGGCGGAATGAGGCGGCGTTTGATGGTCGCCAAAGCCTTGGCGCATAATCCGCCCGTCCTTATCCTTGATGAACCGACCGCAGGCGTCGATGTGGAACTGCGGCGCTCCCTATGGGAGTACGTGAAAAAGCTCAATGCTTCCGGCACAACAATTCTTTTGACCACGCACTACCTTGAAGAAGCGCAGGAACTCTGTGACCGCCTTGCCATTATCAATCACGGCAAGTTGATTACGAACGACACGAAAGACGATCTTCTTCGCCGCATCGACAACAAGCGCCTGACGCTAACGCTCGACCGCGACTTCCAGGAGATTCCCGAGAATATGCGCGCCCAAGGCTGGGAACGCCTCGATGCGCGCCGTCTGACAATTGCTTATCGCCCAAGCAAAACAGCGGCTTCCGCCCTGCTCCGTCTAGTTCAGATGAACGGCTTCACCATCGCGGACCTCACGACGGAAGAAACGACCCTCGAAGACGTCTTCCTCCAACTTACCGGCACCCGCGAACACATCGAGCCAACAAACGGCGAAGGCCCCGCCAAAGAAGAGTCGGACCAGACCCTTTAGTCCCTCCATACATATGCGGGGCCTATCCTTCACTTCCGGGGTTTAAGGCTCTGCCGCCCCATCCCCGCCATGATCCGCGCGTGCTCCTCCGCCCCGCACTTCTTGATCTGCGCAATACACGCTGCCCGGTCTGAGTTAAAAATCAGCCCGAACAACTTCGAGATAAGATTGTTGAATTTCTTACAGTTACCAGGCGCTTCAAAAGTAGGGCACGAAGCGCAAGTCGCAATGCCGTTGGTATTGCAGCAACTCCTCACCTTGCACCACGTCGCCTTGTCGTTTCTGCGGCACCCCTTACATTTCCCCTTCAGGAAAGCCCGGCAGCCCCACAGTAAAGTCCACAACACGCTACAAGCTCCGGATTCGCGTCAACAGTCATTTCACCTCCTCCAAAGGCAACAAAAAAGCCCGCAACCGAAGTTGCGGGCTTTAATGCATAAAACGCTATCGCTTACTGAGCGACAACCGTCACAGAGCGGCGGTTCTGAGCCCACGCGGCTTCGTTGCTGCCAACGACTGCGGGACGCTCTTTGCCGTAGCTGATCGTGCTGATGCGGGCGGTAGAAATGCCAGCCGCAGCCAGATAGTTCTTGACGGCCGTGGCGCGGCGTTCGCCGAGCGCGAGGTTGTACTCACGCGTGCCGCGTTCGTCGCAATGGCCTTCGACGGTGACCTTGGTGTTCGAATACTTCTTGAGCCAAGTAGCCTGACGATCAAGCGTCGCCTGAGCTTCAGCGCTCAGATCGGACTGATCGAAGCTGAAGAACACGCGGTCGCCAACGTTGACAACCATGTCTTCTTGCGTACCCGGACGCGCAGCGCCCGCAGCCGCACCACCAGCGCCGCCGCCAGCGCCGCCTTCACCTTCACTCGTGCCAAGCGTATCGCAAGCGGATACGAGAACGAGCGCCGCCGTAAGGCATAAAAGCTTTTTGAACATCGTTTTTCTCCCTTCAGGAACCTCTGGCGGACGCCAATTTCGCCCTTGCCGAGATAGATTAGAATGAAGTCACGCACGAACGTCCAAAGAAACTCCTCCGGCCGCCCTACGCAACACAAAATTCTCTCCGCGACCGGACCAAAAACTCCTCAAACCAAGGAAAAAATTGGACGCAGCGTGGGATCGAATTGACAGGATCAAGGTAATCGGACCCCCAAACTGAATCAAGCACGAAGAGTAGAAAAACTCCGTCGATTTGGAATCGAACAGAGGGCAGTGGCAGGATTGCAACTACTATTGCAAAGAAACCCCACTAATTGTGGCGGAAATATGGAGACACCAAGGCAAGAAGCCCAAGCTTTGCAACAGGTATTACCAGCTATCGAAAACTTGTCGACGTGAGTCTCGTCCGCACCTGCTTTTCGACTCTGGAATCGGACAGCGGAATGACATTCGAGAGCCGCCCATGCCCGGCCTTGGTATGTCCCTCTTCGGTCGCCGCGAAGCGGAAATAACGCATGACAAAGACCCGGATGGAAGCCGTCAACGAAGACTGCTGTCTCTTCTCGATGGCAATGTTCGTGCAGATGTTGTGAATGTTGGAATGTTCGCGGTCGCAAATCTCGCGCAACCCATCCCACATCTCAGGCTCAAGCCGAATGCTGGTGCGGCTCCCAAGCACAACGACATTCCTGCTAACCAGCGAACTGATCCGCTTAGAGGAAGGTTCGAGCGTCCCGAGCTTGGAAGTCGTGTCTATCTGAGCGTTGTCAACGGACATGAAGGGAAGGAGCAAGGATCAAAGGAGAGTATTACAACTATTAGTTGTAATACTACTACAAAGCCGCTACTTTAGCAAGAAGAATTTGCTGCCGATTTGTGCCTCAAAGCATCTAACGCCCCTTGCAAAATGTAGGCAGCGGCAGCCTTGTCAACCACCTCGTCGCGCCGCTTGCGGCTCATGTCTCCCTCGATTAAAAACCGCTCAACTGCCGCCGTGGAAAGCCGCTCGTCCCAAAAGGCGATGGGCATATCCGGATCAGGAAGCATCTTCTTCTGAACAAGGTTGCGCACAAACGCACGCGCGGCCTGCGCCGTAGGGCCTTCCGTGCCGTCCATATTTTTGGGAAGCCCGACGACAAGCGCCCCCGCATCGCGCTCAACGATAATTTTTGCCAAAACTGCAGCATCAAGGGGAAACTTTTTGCGGGTAATCGAGGCAATCGGAGATGCGACGGACAGCCCCGGATCGGAAACGGCGACCCCAATAACCTTGCTGCCGTAATCGAGGCCGATCAGGCATTGGTTTTTCCGCAAAAGAGAGGGAAGTTCTGACAGGTTGCGCACGTTCATATTGGATGATAGTGATAAGCCTGCTTGTTATCATTCAACAAAAGACACTAAACCATGTCCATAGACCAAAAGATAGTTGTAAAAATAGCGACTCTGTCAAGGATTAAGATACCTGCGGACGAGCAAGCGCACGTAGCCGGAGAACTCTCGAACATCCTCAATTGGGTCGAACAGCTTAATGAAGTCAACGTCGAAGGCGTGGAACCGCTTGCAAGCGTCAACGACTCGTCGTTGAGGAAGCGCCCCGATGTAGTAAACGACGGCGGCAATCCCGAGGATATTCTCGCAAATGCACCGGCAAAAACAGCGGATTTCTTTACAGTGCCGAAAGTTGTTGAATAACCCTTTCTTCGTCCTTCCCGCGAAAGCGGAAACCCTTGCGGCGCATCTGCAGCGCACGGATAAGATGAAACGAGTGTGTGACCTATGACCAAACTAACTGACCTGACAATTCTCGAAGCGCTTGATGGCCTAAAAGCCAAAAAGTTCAGCGCCGTCGAGCTGACGGAAGCGCACATCGCCGCGATGGAAAAAGCGCGCGGCATGAATGCCTTCATTACTGAAACCCCCGAAGTCGCACGTAAACAAGCCAAAGAATCCGACGCGCGCCGCGCCTCCGGCAAGGCAGGCGACCTCGACGGCATCCCACTTGCGATCAAGGACCTCTATTGCACAAAAGGCGTCCGCACGACCGCCGCGAGCCACATCCTTGAAAACTTCGTCCCCACCTATGAATCCACCGTCACAACAAAGCTTTTTGACGCGGGCGCAGTGATGCTCGGCAAAGTGAACCTCGACGAATTCGCGATGGGGTCGAGCGGCACCACCAGCTATTTCAAGCCCACGATCAACCCTTGGTCAGGCAAGGAACCTTGGAACGCCGAACGCAAGCTCGTCCCCGGCGGATCATCGAGCGGCTCCTCCGCCTCCGTCGCGGCCCGCCTCGCGATGGGCGCAACGGGAACCGATACCGGCGGCTCGATCCGCCAGCCCGCGTCGGTCACCGGCATCGTCGGCATCAAGCCGACCTATGGCCGCTGCTCACGCTGGGGCATCATCGCCTTCGCCTCTTCGCTGGATCAGGCTGGTTCGATGGCCCGCACTGTCGGCGACTCCGCCCTGATGCTCCGCACGATGGCGGGTTTTGATGAGAAGGACTCCACCTCGGTTGACACCCCCGTCCCCGACTACGTCGCAGCGCTCGGCAAATCAATCAAGGGCCTGAAAGTCGGCCTCCCGAAGGAGTACCGCATCGAAGGCATGAACCCCGAAGTCGACGCGCTATGGGAGAAGTCCGCCGCGATGCTACGCGATGCCGGAGCCGAAGTGGTTGAGATCAGCCTTCCGCACACCAAGTACGCCCTGCCCGTCTACTATATCATTGCCCCCGCCGAAGCCTCCTCGAACCTCGCGCGCTACGACGGCGTCCGCTTCGGCCTCCGCGTCGAAGGCAAGGACCTCAACGATATGTACGCCTCGACGCGCTTCGAGGGTTTTGGCAAGGAAGTCCGCCGCCGCATCCTCATCGGCACCTATGTGTTGTCGGCAGGCTACTACGACGCCTACTACCGCAAAGCCCAACGCGTCCGCCGCCTGATCCGCAATGACTTCCTCGAAGCCTTCAAAAAATGCGATGTCATCCTGACCCCCGCCTCCCCCGGCACAGCCTTCGGCATCGGCGAAAAGACGGACGATCCGCTTCAGATGTACCTCGAAGACGTTTTCACGGTCACCCTCAACCTCGCAGGCCTCCCCGGCATCTGCATCCCTGTAGGCTTGGCCAAGAACGGCCTCCCCATGGGTATGCAACTCATAGGCCGAGCCTTCGACGAAGAAACACTCTTCACCGCCGCCTCCGCATTGGAGACCGCTGCAGACTTCAAGCACAAACCTCCTTTCACGGCATAAGGGCTTTTAATGAGTATGGAGAAGTGCACCTGTATAACTCTTCGTCATTCCGGCGAAAGCCGGAATCCAGCGCCGCGCGTCCATGCGGCATATGAATCGCAGACGTTTCCGATAAACAACTATCGGCATCACACAAACGGGATTTAAGACAATGGCATACGTAACCGGAACAACAGGCGAATGGGAAATGGTGATCGGGCTGGAAGTCCACGCCCAGATTATCT
>CAZLIG010000018.1:17338-18583 GCA_964559415.1 uncultured Rhodospirillaceae bacterium | reverse complement strand
TATGGCACAACGAGCTATCTTTGGTCCTCGGGGAGCGTTGTCGGCACCTATAGCGTAGGTGGCGTTATGGGGTACGGAAGGAGCCTTTCATACTGCCATTCCTCAAGCACAGTTTCGGGAAATGAAAATGTCGGAGGGCTGGCGGGGGAAATCGATAGCGGGGTTTCCTATTCCTATGCGACAGGGGATGTCTATGGCACGGGCGTCGAAGCCGAATCAATTGGCGGTCTTCTAGGCACTTCATGGAATGGAATCCAGTATAGTTATGCGACGGGCAATGTGACCGCAGGCCAAGACAGCTATAGCGTTGGAGGCCTTGCCGGATATATCTGGTCAACTCTTCAACACGTTTATGCAACTGGCAATGTCACTGGCGGAGAGTGGGTGGGCGGCATCGCGGGTGGAGGATCAAGCGTTCGTTACGCCTATGCAACCGGCAACGTAAGCGGTGTGGAGAGCGTTGGAGGAATCATTGGGTATAACGATGGAACCGTCAGGCAAAGCTACGCCACCGGCAACGTCAGCGGAAACTTTAAGGTAGGCGGGCTTGTCGGGGAAAATGGCTGGTCCATCTACAATATGTACATTTATGACAGCTTCGCGACCGGCAACGTCACCGGGACGGGGATTAACAGTCGTCAGATCGGTGGACTTGTCGGTTTGAATGACGCCCAGATGCATAACAGCTACTCCCTTGGCACGGTAAGCGGTGATTCGGAAGTGGGCGGCCTTGTCGGAACATACTTAAGCGGAAGCGTCAGCGGCAATTACTGGAATATTGAGACTTCCGGTCTGACAACGAGCGGCACAGGCACGGGGCTGACCTCGGCGCAAATGAGGATGCAGAGCAGTTTCCCTGAGTGGGATTTCTCGACTATTTGGTCGATTGCGGAAGGGGTGGCGTTTCCGACGCAACTGACGCATGGGAGTGTCAATATTATCAGCGGGACCACGGACCTCGGAAGTATGGAGGGGGTTCGGGCGGCGGTGAATGGGGGCGTGGTCGGTGCGGGATCGACTTATGCGGATGGGGCTTTCTATATCGTTTTGACGGAAGGGTCGTTCGGGGCGGGGGATGACATTCTGCTCTATCACATTGACGGCGGGGACGAGGCTTCGAATGCCGTTTATGTCGCGGGCGGGGCTATCGCTACGGGGCTTGTTCTCGATGCGGGCACGCTTTGGGGGAGCAGCGGGAACGGGGTTTTGACCAATACCGCTTTTTCGAACGCTCTGGGGGGACTT
>CAZLIG010000018.1:8657-17328 GCA_964559415.1 uncultured Rhodospirillaceae bacterium | reverse complement strand
TTAGTTCTGCCGACATTCTTTACACGGCTTCGGGCAACGATTTGACGATTACGGCGCCAATAACCGTTTTGGAGAATTCTTCGGGCGGCGGTGTGAGCGTGAACGGGGCGATCAGTTCGAGCGGGAGCGTCACGGTTCAGAGCGGTGCGGGGACCGATATCACCATTGAGGCGGCGGGGAGTCTGAGTTCGACGGCGAGCGGGACTGCGATTACACTCGATGCGGGGCGGAGCTTTATCAATAATGCCGGAGCGGGGGCGCTTGCGGCACCAAACGGGAGGTGGCTTATTTTTAGCCCGACGCCGGGGGACAACACATACGGGGGGCTGAACAGCAACAACACTGCTCTTTGGCATTCGACCTACGGCGATACCATCGGGCAGGAGGGTAATCGTTATGTGTTTGCTTATCAGCCGACCGTGACGTTCACATCGGTGAGCGATACCAAGTTTTATGGGGACAACGCCACAGCTCAAGTTGCAGCCGACTATGCCGTAAGCGGGCTTCATGGCGGAGTGGCAAATGCCTTTCTTGGCGATACGAACGAAACGGCTTTTTCAGGGGTGCCCAGCGTGACATCGGAGGGGGCGCAGGTTTCGGCATCGGTGGACGGGGGGCCTTATGAGATTACGGCTTCGCAAGGAACACTTTTGGGGGTTAATGGATATGCGCTCGATTTCGTTTCGAGCGGAGAGCTGACGGTTGTGCCTGCCCTGCTCCGGGTTAATGCCAATCCTAAATGGAAAACTGTTGGGCGGGTTGATCCGGCCCTGACGTTCTCGACTTTCGGGCTTAAGGCCGGGGATATGGTTGCCGATGTGCTGACCGGAGCGCTGACTCGCGCCGCAGGGGAAAGCATCGGGTTTTACAGTATTGATCAAGGCACGGTCTCGGCCAACACAAACTATACGATGGCGTTCACGGGCAGCGCTTTGGCGATCAGCCCCGTTTGGAGGACTGTTGACGCCGATCCCATCAAGACCTTGACGGATGAGGTTCTGGCGGAGGGAGGGGCGGTGCAATCTCCTATTGCAAGCAACGGCGCGGCGGAGATTTTTGTTCCCTCGGCACCGGACTCATTGAGAAAAAGCTCCAAAGCAGCAAGCTCGCCGTGCCACTTTGACATGGTTAGCGGTACTTGCCCTACTTTTGAGTAAGGCCCTATGCGCCGCAGACGCGGGCACTATTTTTGGCACAACATCGTCGGTCGTGGTCATGCTTTTGAGCATTTTCACGGCGTCATTCCGTTTCGGAAAGGCCTAGCAGCTTTTTGAGCGGGGGAGAGATTGTGAGGCTTAGGCGGGCGCTTGAGAATGCTCCGCCTGAGCTGGATGCGCTATCGGCAAATGACGGTATGGCGGGGCTTTCGGCTGCATTGGACTGAACCGTGTCCGGTAGCTGATAGATGATTGTATAGGCGTTCCGGGCGGGGTTGCTGAAAGAGATGAGATAGTTTCCGTTAACGTCGGTGACTATCAGGCTGCCGGAGGTAAGCGCGTATCTGGCGGGGTTGAGCACGACTGTTGCCGGTGAGCCGCTAAATTCAAGCGCGCCTGTGAACGTCAGGCCCGTGTTGGATGCGGTGTCCGCGCCTTTGAAGCCCGTGTAGATGTAGTTTGAGTTTGATTGCGACCATGCTTCGGCGTTCAGCGCAGCACCTGTGTATATCGCGCGCGTGTTCCTAGGCGTTATCACCAAGATGGAGGGCGTTATGATGCCGATGGTATCGGAGAGCGAGGTCGAGGCCAGGGCGTAGTTCGATGCTTTCGCTCCAGAAAGGGTCAGGCCGTCGACCGTAACGAGGATGTTGCTGCCAGTGTTTTGGGTGGCGTAGGCGCCGGATGTCGTGGCTACAGTGACGGTATCGGCGCCGTAGAAGCCGGTGAGGCTGTAGTTCGATGATGACAGGGTGGCGGCCGTGGTCCCGTCGTAGACCTTTGAGATCGGACCGACGAGAGAGGCTGTTAGAGTTTTTGCCGCTACAGCGATTGCGGTTGCGTTTGTGGCGTAGGTGAAGCCGTAGCCCATAGAGGAGCTTAACGTTCCGCTGCCGTGGCTAATATTGTAGGCACCGACGTTGCTTCCTTGGGTGTAGGTCGTCGTGCCTGTGAGGGTTCCCGTCACGGCGTCATAGGTTGCATCTGAGCCAAGGTAGCCGGAGAGCGTGTAGGCGTATCCAGAGAGCGAGGGGGCGGCGTCGCCGTAGACAATGGATAGGCTGTTGGGGGTTACCGCGAGGATCGGGGTTTCGGTGTAAACGATGCCATTGCCCGTGCCTAAGGCGGGGCAGCTTCCGCCATAGGTGCAGGAGTAGAGGACGAAATCGGGGGCGAGGCCGTTGAGGGTTGTGCTTGAAATGTCCGATGAGTAGACGAGCCAGTACGCGCCGCCGGTGACCGAGAAAGGCGTCGTGGACTCGTTGATGAAATTGCCGGAGGCCGCAAGCGTGATGGTGTTTTCTGCCGCAGAGAGCGTCGTGTTTAAGGGGGTGGCGATGTTTGCGTTTGCGCCCGTGGTTTGGACGAACAGGCTTCCGGTTGTGCCGACGCCGATTGAGGGAAGAGAGATTGAATTGGAGGAAGTCAGCGAGACCGTTGTTAAGGGGATTAGGCTTCCCCACGGGCCGTTGAAGATAATGCTTCCGGCAATGGCATTTAGTGACGTCTTAGCGCCAGCTACGGTGTTGTTAAGCAGGCCGGAGATTGAGAGTCCGCCGGAGGTTCTTATGTTTACCGTCGCCAAATAGGTTGTCATTTGCGCGAAGTTTATTTTGCCCGATTGGGCTGCTGTGAGCGAGATGAGGCCGGTTCCGAGGACGTTCCCTATCGTGTAGGTTTGATTTCCGACGGAGTTGGTGCCAAAAATAATATCGCCCTCCGTGCCCGCAGCAATGCCCGTGATGCCGATATTGCCGCTTCCTGTCGAGGTGATGCTGCTGGAGTTATTAAAGAAAGATATCCCTGCTGCGCTTGCCCCGACACCGGTGCCTGTGATGCGGATATCGGCATCCACTGCCGACATTAGGCCGCCACGAATGCCAATGCCTGCGTAGTAACCGGTTCCCTCGATAACCAGTTCTCCTGCACCGTTGCCGCTTTCCGTTCCCGTTGAGATGATGCGGCCGCCGCCGGGAAAGAAGATGCCGAGTTTGGACGAGCCGCCGCCTCCGCCGCCTGTCCCGTATATGCGGATATTTCCTGAATCGGTTGTCAGCGTTGACTGGACAAGGACGCCTACGCGTTGCGTTGAGGTTGCGCTCGTTCCGCCCAGCCCATGCAGCGTGATGTCTCCGCTTGTCGTCAGGATAGTTCCGGCGGTGAAGGCGATGCCGTTGAGGGTTGAGGCTCCCTCTGTGCCGCCCTGCCCGTTGATGATGATATTGCCCGCGCCTGCGTTGATTGAGCCCGTTATGGTTATGCCGTCGCTGTAGGTTGCGTCGCCAATCGCATAGCCGGAGCCTGCGGAGATGGCGCCGGAACCGCCGCCCATCGTGACGTTGCCGCCATTTGTAGAAATCGTGCCGCCGGAAAGGTAGATCGCGCCGCCGTCGCCGTCGTGGTTCGATTGGAGGGTCAGGTTGATGCTGCCGGTGGCGGAAGAAATTCCGGCGCTGTTGCTGTTAGCGATATCGTCGTCGGCTTGGAAGAGATAGGCGGCAGTGCCGCCGGAGGATTTGGTTAGGGTTCCGGCAAGGTTGATGTTGGCGCCGGAAACGAAAGAAACGTTGGATGATCCGAAGTCGCGCGTTGTATTGATCGTCAGCAATCCGGCGTCGGTGGAACCAAAGACATAGGAGATGGCGGAGAGCGAGCTTAGAAGGCTTTCGGAGATCGATAGAGTTCCGGCTCCGGTTCCTACGCCTACAGTCGTGCCCGCCGTTCGAGGCTTAAATATGACCGTGCCGCCGGTCAGGATGTTCAGTGATCCTGTCGTCACTCCTTGTATCGAGTTCGCATTAAAAGTTATTGTTCCATTATGGGTAGCCCCCCCGATCAAAACGGTGGAGCCAACGGTAATACCCGAGAAATTTATACCGTGTGTGTTCGTCCCGACGCCGTTTATTGTTATCGATGTGTTTCCTGATGCAGAAATGCTGTTGCTTGTACCATTGAGCGAAACGCCGTAACCCGATGTAGAACCTCCCGTTCCTTCCAGATATATGGGGGCGCTCGAAGATGTTATGAAGCCTCCGTTCTGAATCCCTATTCCATAGTTATGCAGCGTACCGGCTCCTCCTGTTCCTATCAGCGTTATGGCCGCAGCGGCGCTTGTTCCGGTCGATATGATCTCGCCGCCGCCGCTGCCGAGGAGTATTCCCCAGTTTGTGTCGGTTGATCCACCGCCGATGCCGGTCAATGCGATGGCGCCGGTTTCGGTTACTATCCGGGTCGAGGCCGTGGATAACCAAATGCCCATGTTGTCAAACGTTCCGTCTCCCCCAACGCCCGCTAAGGAGATGGCTCCGCTTGTGCTTTGCAATACGGCTCCGTTTCTGACGAAAATTCCGTGAAGGTTGCCAGATGAAGCCCCTGTTCTTCCGTGGCCTCTGATCGTCAGCGTTCCACTTGCGGTGTTTATGCCTCCTCCATTTATTTGAACGCCGTGAATTCCGCTTGAATATCCGTAAGCGCTATTGTCTGGAATGCCGTCGCCTCCGGTTCCGCCGTTTGCGCCGTTGTCGAGGCCGCCAGCTAACGTGACGTTGCCGCCATTACTGGTGATGGTGGAGGCTGTCATTTGGATACTGCCGGCGTTCAAATTTGCGGCATTCGACCACAAAATGATGTTGCCGCCCGAAGAAGCTGTTACGGAACTGCCGCTACTAAGAATTACGGCTTGTCCTGCTTTGAGCTTAACGGCGTTTCCAGTGCCCGATGCACTCAGTGATTTATTTGAGGCCAGGCCGATGTCGGAGGTCGACCCCGTTGCTTCCGCAAAAATGCTTGTGGCGGTGATTGAGGGGAGGGTGAGGGGGCCTGCGGAAATCAGCGAGATTGAGTCTAAAGGTGTCGCGGCCCCTATCGATCCGCCGAAGCTGAATGCTCCCGCCGATGCCGCAAGATCAAAAGCGCCTTCTATGGTGCTCTCGAAACTCGTGGCGGCGTTGCCGGAATCGAGGGCCGCGTCAGTGCCGAGCGTCACGGCTTGGGAGAAGGTGAGTGCGCCGGAGGTTGTGACATTGGAACGAAGCGTTGTCGGCGCGTTAAAGGAGAGGCTTCCGGAGGAAGTTATGGTGCCGTTCACCGTGATGCCGTCGGTCGATGTGTTTTGCAAGGTTGCGGCGGCGGAGGTTATTGCAAGATCATTGCCCGAGGCGGTGTAGCCGATGTCGGAGGAGGACAGGCTGCCTAATGCTGTCGCAAACGCGGTATTGGTGAGGACACCGTTCGCGCTGTTGGCCCAGAGGGTTGAAGAGGTCAGAGAGAGGCCGGTTGCGACACGGCTTGCAGCGGTATAGACGGCGTTCGCGGCGGTTGCTCCCCCGCCGGTATTGTAAAGGAGGATATCGCTGCCTGCGCCTAAAGCGGACTGCGGCAAAATCGCATATAGGCTGCCGTCGTAGGCCGTGCGGACCGTTCCGAACGGTGTGCCGTTGATGATGACTTGGACGGCGGTGTTCGCGGCAAGGTTACCGGTTGCCCTTATTACGCTTGGCGTGCCGTGGGCCTGGAGATAGGGATATGTTGCGCCTTCGACCATCGACCACGTGGAGGTGAAGTCCCAGCCCGCGAAGCTGCTTTGCGTTGTCATCTGGGCGGTTGTCAGGCTCGCGCCGGTGATGCTGGTGGATTTGCCGGTTGTCTCTGTGTTCCAATAGCTGCTGACGACAGTTCCGCCTGCCGAATCGTAGGCTGTGAGGCCGCCTGTGGCGCCTGTGCCACTGACTAAGCCCGTTCCATAGCTGTTGCTGATGTTGAGCGTGTTGTAGCCCACAAACGCGCTCACATAATTTCCGCCGTTCGCGTTGCCTGTGGCGTAGCTGTTGGTGACGGCGCCGTAGTTTCGTCCCGCAAATCCTCCGGTGTAATTGACGCCGTTCGTGTTACCCGTCGCGTAGCTTAGAGAGACTATGCCAATATTGTAGCCCGTAAAGCCGCCGCTGTTACTGCCTGTGCTGGTTACATTGCCTGTTGCATAGCTTGTGGTGACGTTGGTAGTGGGTTCGGTGACAATGCCGATCAAGCCCCCAACATAGCCCGTTCCATTGACATCACCTGTCGCATGGCTGCCCGTGACGTTGCCGCGACTGTAGCCCACAAGGCCGCCCGTATATTGCGCCCCTTGAACCGTGCCTGTTGCGTAGCTGTTTGTGATGCTGGAACCAAGATAGTTTGCGCCTGCAAGCCCGCCTGTGTAAGTGCCGGTTCCGGTGACGTTGCCCGTTGCATAGCTATCTATCACTATTTCTTGGTTTTCTCCGATGAGCCCGCCAACGGATATGGTGCCGCTGACCGCGCCCGTCGCATAACTGCCCGAGACGGTCCCCTCGTTCTCACCAACGAGGCCGCCGGAAAAGCGCGCCGTGGCGCTTACGGTTCCCGTGGCGTAGCTGTCGGTGACGCTGCTGCCGGTGCCTTCATTAAAACCGACAAGACCGCCCGCGTGGCCGCCCCCTGTCGCCGTGCCAGAGGCGTGGCTTAAGGTTATGCTCGATGTGTTGTATCCGGCCAAGCCTCCAGCGCAGTCCGTGGTGGCTGTCGCGTTCCCGGTTGCGTAGGCATTCGAGATCGATCCGCCATCGTTGGCTCCGACAAGGCCGCCGACATTATTGGCCCCGCTTGCTTCGGCGCTTGCGTGGACATCGGAGAGAGAGCCGACGTTTCGACCTACGAGGCCTCCGACGTCGTCACCTCCATTTGCGCTGCCGGTGGCATAGCTCCCGCCGTTGATTGTGTTGTTGTTAAAGCCGACGAGCGCACCAACATAGGTTACGCCGTTGGCGGTTCCGCTTGCGGTACCCAGCGTGATTGTGCCGTTGTTATAGCCTGCGAATGCGCCCGTGTAATCGCCGGTGCCGGTGACATTGCTGGTCGTATAGCTTGTTGTGACGGCGGTAACGGCATCGGCAACTCGTCCGACCAAACCACCCGTATTCGTGGCGCCGCTCACCGTGTTGCCGGAATGGCTGCCTGCGATGTTGCCTCGACTATAGCCCACAAGGCCGCCTGTGTACGTGTTTCCGGAGACCGTTCCGGTTTCGGCGTAGCTGTTCGCGATGCTGCCGGTTAAGTAGTTTGCACCGACCAGGCCTCCAGTATAGTTCCCGGTCCCGGTGACGTTGCCGGTCGCGTAGCTGTTTTCGAGTGTCCTGTTGTTCTCGCCAACAAGACCTCCCACGGAACTGGTTCCGCTTACGGCTCCGCTGGCGTGACTGCCGGAAACGGTGCCGTCGTTATCACCGACAAGGCCGCCGGAATATCTTGCTGTGGCTCCAACCGCGCCGGTGGCGTAGCTGTCCGTTATCGAACTGGCTGAGCCATGGTTTTCTCCAACCAGTCCGCCGGAATAGCCAGCACTATTGATTGTGCCTGTGGCGTAGCTACTGCTTATGCTCAGCGTGTTGTAGCCGACAAGGCCTCCGGCATACTGGACGCTTGCGGTGGCGTTTCCTGTGGCGTGGCTGTTCGTGACGGTACCGCCGTTTTGGCCCACGAGGCCGCCGATGTAGTTTGGTCCGGTTGCGTCGCCTTCCGCCGTGCTGTCGGAGATGGTTCCAGCGTTGTTGCCTACGAGACCGCCAACATTGATATTGGAGCCGGTTGCCGTGGCGTCGGCGTAACTTTCGGTTACGGTCCCCGAATTACGGTTTATGCCGACGATGCCGCCGACAGCGGTTGCTCCGTTTACCGTGGCCGTGCTGTATGTTTTCTTTACCAGCCCGTAGTTCGAGCCGACAATTCCGCCCACATAATTGTTGCCGGTTATCGTGGCATTGATCTGTGCAATGTTGCGAACTATCGCCGCCGTGTCGGCGTCCCCAAACAGTCCTACGCGCGTTGTCGAAGCGCGATTAATGAATAGATTTGTGATGGAATGACCAAGACCATTGAAGGTTCCCGCGAACAGATAGGTGTCGTCGCCGACCGGCTGGAAACCATAATAATAGCCTCCGGTTGCGTAGTAGTTCCACGTCGAGGTGGCGGAGGCGTCGATGTCGCTGCCTAGTGCGTAGTAGCCGGATAGGTTTCCGCGCATTCCTTGGAGGTCGGCGCCTGTCGTACTGCCTTCTGCGCCGAGGCTGTGGATGATCGTGTAGGCTTGGCCGTCGATGGACAGGCTTGTGCCGCTCGCGAGATCAATTTTTCCCGAGAAGCCGGTGCTTGTGAGCGGGAAGTTGAGGTCGCCAGCCGTGGTTAGAGACAGCGCAGATGTTCCGGCCACTGTCAGGACGTCGTTCACGTTGATGTCGCCTGCCGTGGAGGTTAGCGAGACGGCATTTCCGTTCAGAGTGACGGCGTCGTTCAGGGTGATTTCGCCTGCCGACAGAGCGATATTGCCGCCGCCGGAGTTAAGGGCGAAGGCATGGTTGAACTCGATGCCGTTTATCGCGGTGAAGGTGATGTTGCCGCCGGACCCTGCGTTTTGAGACGTTGCGATGCCGCCAGCGGAAGCGGTCGTGATCAGGTTGCCTGCGGTTAGGGTGATGTTCTTTCCGGCTTCAAGCGCGAGG
>CAZLIG010000018.1:0-8647 GCA_964559415.1 uncultured Rhodospirillaceae bacterium | reverse complement strand
GGTAGCGCCTTGGAGGTCGAGGGTGATGTTGTTGCTTGATTGCAGGATGATGTTGGAGGTCTGCGAGAGGCGGGTCAGGTAGTCGGCGGAGAAGACGGAGTAGCCGTCTGTTGTTGCGCCTGCTTGTACGGAGGCCATTGCGCTTTGGGCTTCGGCTCCGGTTAGGCCGGTTTGGGAACCGATAACGCCGGGGCCTGTGAGAGCGATGCCCCATTTGGCCGACTGGTATTGGGTGACGAGGGAACGGGCGTCTGATGAAAGCTGCGTGTCGAAAATGATGTATTCGGACTGAGAACCTAAGAATTTGTAGCTCTCGCTTGTTGGGTAGCCTGCTATTCGCATTGCGTTCGTTGCTGTCCCGGAATAGGCATCTCCTAACCTTTGGGACAAGGACAGCATCTGCCCCTGCATCCAGAGCTGTGAGTTGCCTGGAATCGGTCCATTAAAAAACTCGGCGTCGAGTTGTTTCCAACTATTGGCCAAACCCGACGTACTTATCCCGTAGACGTCCGAATGACGGGTATTGAAACCGAAGTAGGAAGGAAGAATATAGAGATCGTATCCGTCGAACCCGAATGGCATCTTGTTGGCCGTGCCATCCCAGTTCATCGTAAAAAAAACTGAGTTGTAGCCTCCAGCCGACGTATTCGCGTTCACCGTCAGGTCCAGATTCTGCGACCCATTTAACTTTATAATCCCAGCACCGTTCAGCCCATTACTAATCCAAAGCGGCATCGCGCTTGCCGTTGCTTGGGTGGCGTTGCTGCCCTGCCCCGATTTGTCTGCTAGCTGGCTCACGTAGCCGCCATAGAGGGTGACGCCGGAGTAGGTTTGCGAGAGGGTTGTGTCGAGGGTTATGGTCGTGCCGTTGATAGCGGTGACGGTATAAATGTTGTTTGTGCCGTTGACCGAGGCAAGTTGCGACGTGTTCGTGTCGAGTTGGATGCGCATTCCGACTTGCAGCCCCGTCGCGCTTTCAACTGCAATCGTGTTTGCGCCGCTTGTGCCTGTCGCCGTCGTACTCATGCTGTTGTAGGACAGCGTTACGCTGCTTGTGTCGCTGGAGTCGAGCCACAGTTTCAAATTGGCGGCCAAGTCTATTGTAGCGTCGGTTGAGACGAAGGCGGGCGTGACGTTCCCATAAATCGTGATGTTGGTGGGGTCCATGAAGTAGGAGCCCATTTCGCCGGTGCTGGCGGTGAGATTTACATAGCCGCCTGCTTCCAAGGTTTCGTGGCCGGAGGTTTCGACGAAGCCGCCGTTTCCGGCGTTGCCCCCGCTTGTGGCGCTGAGGGCGCTGTCGGCGGTTTTGCCGCCCAAGGCTCTTGCAAATACATTGCCGTAGAATTGCGTGGTGCTGTCGGACCAGAAGATGCTTCGGCCTGCGTCGCCGCTGTTTAGCGCATCGTTGAAGATGTAGGCATAGGGGGCGACGTAGAGGTTCTTGGCGGTCGGGGTTGTGCCTTGGCCCAGATAATCGCCGCCGATTTGGATGTCGCCTCCGGCGCTGTTCGTGCGGATCGAAGAGATGGGTTTGCCGCTTGTCGTGTTGCTTTTTCCGTCAGAGCCGCTGGCGTCGATGATTGTTCCGTTGAGCAGCGCGACGTTATCGCCGGTGATGGTGATTTTGCCGCCGCGCTCGCCGGATTTGCGGCCACTTGCATCGAGGAGGCCCGTAACAACGACGGTGCTGCTGCCGGTGCGCGTGCCTTTATTGACTGCAACATTGCTTTGGACCGCGTTCGAGCCTTCGGCGTAGATGTAGATTGTTCCGTTCTCTTCGCCGATTGAGGGAGCTTTGAGTTCGCCGCCGACGTGAACCAAGCTGTTGACGGTTTCTTCGGCGGCGGCGGCAGTTATGGCTATGGAGCCGCCTTCAGCTTCCAATCGACCTGTGTTCGAAGCCAGTTGGGACTGGAGGGCGGCGCTTGCTTTCACTTCCATGAGGCCGTCGCCGTAGAGGTCGACTGTGGCGGTGTCGCCGGAAGCCAAGTGGATGCGGCCAAGCTTGGCGTTGATGATGCCGGAGTTTAGGACGTTGGGTGCGACGAGGCCAATCAAGCCTGCTTTTTTGGCAGTGATTGTGCCTTGGTTGACAAGGGCAGCGTCGGGCTTGCCGGGCTTGTCGAATTTGTAGTCGCCCCTGACGAAGTTGTCGTTGTCGATGTCGGCGGTCGAAGCGACGAGGCCGTTGACGTCAACGACCGCGTTGGTGCCAAAAACGATGCCGTTTTGGTTCACGATCACTAAGTTGCCGTTCGCGGTCAGGTTCCCGTCGATGACGGAGGCGCTTGCGCTGTTGACGCGGTTGAGCGTGATTGATTTGGCAGAAGGTTGTTGGAACGCGGTGGTTTCGCCTTGCGAGATGTCGAAGCCGCGCCAGTCGATGACGGCTTTGTCGGTTGTTTGATGAATGGAGAGCGTGGAGCCAGAAGTTTCGAAGGAGGCTGTTCCGGCGGAGACTGTTCCGCCTTCCGGGTTCGCGTAGACCGCGCATGGGCCGACACTCGCTGCCAATAGGGCAAGCGTCGAGACTCCTCGCAACCGCACGCGGGGAAACCTCATTCAGCACTCCTGAAGCGTCGTTTCGAAAACGAACCAGTTTCTACCACGGGTTGTTTCTAAATGATTAAAAGCTGTAGGAAATCTGGAAAAAATAGCGGGGGTTCTTCCCGTTCCCAAACATCGGGTTGGATGCCGGACGGGCTAGAGGGAAGGCCAAGCCTACGTTTGCCGATAAACCCTGTTCGGTGATGATTTTTATGCCCGTGCCCGTTGAGCTTCCCGAAGCTTTCTTGGGCGTGGCGTCGCCTTGATTCCAGATCGTTCCGATGTCGTAATACTGGTACGGGACCGGCTGGATTCCGTACCAACTCCCTATGCCAAAGTAGCGAAGCTCCGCAGAACCCGCGATCCCTTGATCGCCGATAATTTCGGAGTTGTCGTAGGCGCGGCCAAAGGCTTGGCCGCCGTAGCCGAACTGCTCTGAGGAATAGAGGGCCGTGGAGGATATTTGAGCCGAAGCGGAGGCAAGGAGGCTCCACTCATCCGAAAGACTTTGCAGACGCGCGGCGTTGATGCCCAGTTTTGTGAAGTAGGGCTTGGCGGAGGAACGCGAAAGGATGCTTTCCCCGGCCCTGCTCGCGCCCAAAAAATTTATTCCCTGCGAGACCGTTGCGCTGATTGTGTTTTGGCCATCCCAATCATCGGCTTTTTGATAGGTGACGTTCAGGCGCGCTGCGCGGATTTTATCTTTTGTGTTCAGGGTGTCGATGATCTCGGTTTGGGTGTTGCTCATTTCCAAGGAAAATCGCGCGTCGAGGTTTTCGCGGCGTTGGCGGATAAGGCTGTAATCGACGGCTATGCCGAAGGAGTTCGCCCGGCTTCGGACATCAAGCGGTTCGAGCGTGTAGCCCGGCGCGGCGGCCGTGAAGGAGCCGTAGAGTTCGCCTTTGACTCTAAAAAACAATGGCACCTCGTGGCGTAGGCTTATGTACTTTAGTTCCTTGAGGGGCACGGAGGAGAGGACGGTGGCTGTTGTTTTTTGCAGCGGGAGCAAGATCGCCTGAACTTGCACCGACGTCTCATAAGGTCCCATGAAGCGCGAACCTAAGTTGTCGGCACCGATTGTGGCCGCGAACGAGGGGGTTTGCTTTGGTTCTAGGAAGAGGCGGACGGCGCCTTCGTTATTCGTTGAGAGTTAGGAGAATGCTTTCGATCTGATCAGCTTTTAAGGGGCGAAGCGCGCGAAGCTCGGAAAGGCTTTGTTTGACGATGTCGTTTTCCGCCAGCGGGTGATCGAATTTAATGTCGCCTATGTAGCCTTCTACGACGCGGATGACGATGCGGCCTTCCCTTATTTTTTGTTGGGGGACAAGCGCGCGTGAAAGGAAATAACCAGCGTTACGGTAACGCTCGGTTATCGCTCCGGCTATGGTCCAGGCTTTGTCTGCCGTGATCTCCTTATCCAAATCGTTTGCGTAGATGTCCTTCATGTCGGACTCGGCGAAAACGGTCATGCCCGTAACAAGTACCTCGCGCAGCGTCAGCTTTATGTTTTGCGCTCCAGCGGGGGCTTTCGAGGGAGGCGCTCCGGGATGCGGCGAGGGGAGAAGCAAGGGTCTCGTTTGCGGCGCTTTTTCTCGTTCTCGTTGTTCTATGCGGCTTGCATCCGCAGGGCCTGTTACGGGGGATGGCGCCGCAGATGCCGAAAAAGAAAACAGCGCTCCTGTTGCACATACAAGCATGTACAGGCATTTCTTCGGCATTTGGCCCGCTGACGGGTTGGCTTCCATGGGATGCTGGGCAGCGTTCAAGACAACAATAGCGTAGGTAGTGATTCGCCATTCTGGTTCAACCACATAATAATTTAACCACAGTTAATATTTTTTTTCCCGAACCTTTGCAGTCGGCGCTTTTGGAAACGCAACGGCTGTTAAAACTAGCAAGTGAGGAAAAGGAAATGGGATGCCCGCCTTCGCGGGCATGACGATGTTCTGTATTGAGTTTTAGATGCTGAGACTGCGGGCTTGGGTGAAGACTTTGGCGGGCTCTTCGAAATTCTTGAACGTTCCGTAGCTTGGGGCGGCGGGGGAGAGGAGGATGACTCCGCCTTTGGGGGCATGACGATGTTCTGTATTGAGCTTTAGATGCTGAAGCCGCAGGCTTGGGCGAAGACTTTGGCGCGCTCTTCGAAATTTTTGAACATTCCGTAGCTTGGGGCGGCGGGGGAGAGGAGGATGACTCCGCCTTTGGGGGTGGCTTGTTTGGCCTTTTCGGCGGCTTCTTGCATGGATGAGACGAGCGATGCGTTTGTCATTCCGCGTTCTTCCAGCAAGGCGAAGATGCGTTTGCCGCTTTCGCCCAAGCAGATGACTGCATTCACGCGTTTTGCGGCGATGTAATTGGCAAGCGGCGTGTAGTCGATGGCGCGGTCGAAGCCTCCGGCGATCAGCGTGAGAGGTCGGCCTGCGTAGGCTTCCATTGCGGCGATTGCGGATTGGGGGGTCGTGGAAATGCTGTCATCGACGTAGAGGATGCCTTCTTTTTCGCCGAGTTCATACTGGCGGTGGGGAAGGCCTTTGTAGGTTTCCATTGCCTTGAGAGCGGCGGCGGGGTCGAGGCCGAGGGCTTCGATGATGGACAGGACCGCGCAGACGTTGCCGTGGTTGTGGGTTCGGGAAAGGAACCCATTATTCAGCGCGCCTATGGGTTGAGGGCCTTTGAAGGCTTGGGCATCAACGATGTGGCAGGCGTCGGCTGTGTTAAAGAAGACCGCGTTTTCGACATTGACGCCGTGCGCGGCGAGTGTTGCGGCGGCTTCGGCTTCAATGATTTTTGTTTTGCTGTGGGCGAGGATGTTGGCTTTATCGCGGTAGTATTGGTCGAGCGTCTGGTGCCAGTTGAGGTGTTCGGGGAAAAGGGAAACGACGAGGCCGATGTCGAAGGTTTCGGTGAAGTCCGCGGCTTGATAGCTGGAGACTTCGACCACGTAATAATTCCCATCGTCTTGGCATTCGGTTACCGGCGTGCCGATGTTTCCGGCGACTGCCGCCTTTTGGCCCATCGCGTTGAGAACGTGGGTTAGCAGCGTCGAGGTGGTGCTTTTGCCTTTGGTGCCGGTGATGCCGATGACTTGGGCTTTTTTGGGTTCGGCCATCCAGAGGTTTAGGAGAGAGGTAATGGCGGCGCGGGTGTTTTGGAGCGCGGGGTGATAGAGGCTGACGCCGGGCGACTTGATGATGACATCGGCTTCGGCGAGTGCACGGGAGACGGCTTCGGGGTCGCGGAGGATGGGGAAGGACGTGCCTAAAACATCGATGGAGTCAGGCCCATCGCCTTCATCAACAAAGGTGAGGGGGTGGGTGGGGAAGCGTTGGCGCACAAGGGCGGCGGCGGCGTGGCCTTCTTTGCCGGTGCCCCAGATTACGGTGTTTTTGTCGTTCAGCTCATCGACACGCATTGAGCATTCCTAAATATGTCTCGGGCACAGCATGAGCCGGGCTATTGGTGAAAAGGGTTTGGAAACGCTTTTCGTCAAAAGAGAGCGAGGGGGAGAGGAGTTTGACGATTGGAGAGTCTTGCCATGCTTCGAGGGTGGAGAGCTTGGACATGAGGGCGGCGCATTCTTCAATTTCGCCGACGCATTCGAAGGGCTTGTGGGACGTCAGGCCGCAAAGTTCCTTGTAGCCTTCGAGTTGAGCGGGATCGGACAGCAGGTCTTTTCCGAAAATCTCGATGAGTTCTTTCTTTTCGATGAAGGGGGCGAGCGCCAAGAAGACGAAGCGGCATTTGGGACAGGCACAGCACCAGTTTTTGCCGCGCGCTTTTTCATCTTGCCGGAAGGCGGTGTTACAACTGCGGAAGACGGGGTGGTATTTTTTGAGGCTTGCGAAGCGGCGGGCGATTTCGGCTTCCGTTAAAGGACGAAGCAGCGAGAAATAGTTCAGGCTTGGGGTAATGCGCGCCTTGACGAAGTCGGCGAACTCTTTTTCGAACGCGAGGGACTTGCTGTATTGGTGGTTGACTTCGAGGTCGCCCATTTTCACGTTGGGGGCGCTGGCCGACTGCTCATTTGAAAAGACGATGGCATCGAAGCCGTAGAGGACCGCGCTTGCGACGGCGATGCTGCTCACAATTGCGGTGATGGGCACGTGACCGTTGAGCGCGTCTTTTTTGTTCAGCTCGATGAGCGCGGGGGAGACGACCCTCTTAACGACAAGCGAGGGAAGGTGTGCCACGGAGATTGTGTCGCGGATGGGGGCGGCTATGGTTCCGCCTCCGGCGACGACAAAGAGGGTTTGGGGGTCCTGCCCTTGTCTCAGACATTCGATCGTGACGGAGGAATCTTTGCCTCCGCCTACGGGGACGAGGCTTTTCCGTGGAAGCGCGAGGGGAATGGCAGACGGCGGCTCGGCGGCGGTGGCGGCGAGGCGGGGGGCGACCGTGACGCTGTTGCGGAAGGCAAATTCCGCGAGGCCGTTTCGGTAGACCTTTTCGATAAACTGAGCGACGGAGGGAGCCAGCACGAAGGCTTCGCACCGCAGGGCGTTGGGGATGTAGGCTTTGTAATAGCTTACGCCGGAGAGGAGGAAGATCAGGCGGAAGGCTTGGTCGAGGGCGGCGGTTTCTTCGGTAGATAAAGCTCGAAAAGGCGGCGGGAAGGATACTTTTTCCTCGAATTCCGGGCCGTTTGCGTAACCATAAACCAACGACAGGTTGCCGTTTGCTGTGTCAAACGCGTATCGCTTGAAGACAAAATCGCCGTATTTGCTCAACTTTTTGGCCCTTTGCGCCGATTAAGATTGACGAAACGATTTCTAGCATCTACGTCTGCCGCACGCAAAAAAACTTGGAAACGGTTGCGGTTGGCTTCGGCCAACACCATATATCGTTTGTGAAAAAATGAAACTTCGTAATATTGCCATTATCGCCCACGTCGACCATGGGAAAACCACCCTTGTCGACCAGATGCTTAAACAATCCGGGACATTCCGCGCGAACCAGCAGGTCGCCGAATGCGCCATGGACAGCAATGAGCTTGAGCGCGAGCGCGGCATCACCATTTTGGCCAAATGCACCTCGATTCTGCGCGAAAACCTGCGCATTAATATTGTCGATACGCCCGGACACGCCGACTTTGGCGGCGAGGTGGAGCGTATTCTCTCGATGGTGGACGGCGTTGTGCTTTTGGTGGACTCCGCCGAAGGGCCGCTGCCGCAGACCAAGTTTGTGCTTTCGAAGGCGCTCGCCCAAGGCCTTAGGCCGATGGTTGTTATTAACAAGATCGACCGTCAGGATGCGCGGCCACATCAGGTTCATGACGAAATTTTCGATTTGTTCGTGGCGCTCGATGCGACCGAAGAACAACTCGACTTCCCTACCCTTTTTGCGTCGGGCCGGAACGGCTGGGCGGTGGAAAAGATGGAAGACGAGCGGAAGGACCTTGCGCCGCTGTTCGATTTGATCGCGCGGCACGTGCCGGAACCTAAGGTGGATGCCGAGGCTCCGTTTAAAATGCTGGCGACTATTCTTGAGGGCAATCCCTATCTGGGGCGGTTGCTTACGGGACGCATTGAGTCCGGCAAGGTCAAGACCAATATGGCTATCAAGGCGCTTTCGCACGACGGAAAACTCGTCGAGCAAGGGCGTATCAGCAAGATTTTGGCTTTTCGCGGACTGGAACGCGTGCCGGTGGACGAGGCTGAAGCCGGGGACATTATCGCGCTTGCGGGGCTTGATAAGGCGACGGTGGCCGATACGCTTTGCGATATCAGCGTTGAAGTGCCGCTTCATGCGCGGCCTATCGATCCGCCGACGATTGCGATGACGTTCTCTGTCAACGATTCACCACTCGCGGGGACAGAAGGCGACAAGGTGACGGGGCGCATGATCCGCGACCGCTTGCTGCGCGAAATTGAAAGCAACGTTGCGATCCGCATGACCGAGTCCGAGGACAAGGACGCGTTTGAAGTTGCGGGACGCGGTGAATTGCAGCTCGGCATTTTGATCGAGACGATGCGGCGCGAAGGGTTTGAACTTTCGATCAGCCGCCCGCGCGTGCTTTTCCGCACCATTGACGGGCAGCGGCAGGAGCCGATTGAAGAAGTCGTTGTGGATGTCGATGAGGCGTACACGGGGACTGTCG
>CAZLIG010000017.1:1344-18671 GCA_964559415.1 uncultured Rhodospirillaceae bacterium | reverse complement strand
TCCTCCGAGGCCTATCCCCCCTCACGCAAACCGTCCCCGCAGGCGCTTCCTCAGCCACCTCGTCCGCCTGCAGCACCCGCTCCTTCGCACGCGGACTCACCCGATTTTTTTGCTTAGTCGAGGCATCCGCGTTCTTCGCCGACCACATATCGTTGTCGTCCGAAATCGTCGGACTCCTGTGCCGCGCGCACAATTCCGCCGAGGCATAAAGCTTCAGCATCCACATCTCAACCACCGTAAAGCTCTTGTCCGGGCGTTTAAAAGCCTTCATCACAATCCGATCCCGAGCGGCTTGCGTAAAAATCCTCAAGTTCCGCGTCAACGCCATTTCCTGCCCAATCCCCGTCACGTTCCTCACAAGAAACGAGAGCCGCGAGCACTCTTTGCCTCCGGGCGCCTCCCCAGTCGAAATCGCTTTAGCAAGCGCAGGCTCCACCTCATACCCATAAGCGCCAAGAACCAGTTTCGAAGCCGCCGCAAGCTCCAACGGAACGGTTTTGTTCAAATAAGTTTTCATGGAAGATGAAAAAGCCATCCCCTCCTTCTCGGCATTCCTAAACCGATCCTGCGTCTGCTCAATCGTCGTCATGCTGACGCCGGTCACAAGAAAGTGCACGACATCGCGAAACACCGGTGAAACCTTGAACAACGTCTGCAACCCAACCGCCGTCAGCCGCCCATCCTCCCCCATCACCTTGTCCTTATCGAACCCAAAGCCTTCCGCCTTGCCGTTCAAGTCCTCAAGCGCCTTTGGATCATTGGCAAATGCCTCCGCAAAATACGTCTCTATATTCGCCGCTCCCAAAATCGCCGGATGTATCCCCGCTTCCAAATAATTATTCCCAAACGGAATGGCCCTCATGCTTGTGTGATCGAAACCCTCCTCGCCCGCCGCCGTCGGCTGAACATCAACGCCGCCGCGCGAAACCGACCGCGACCCGATGTTATGAAGCACGCCATTCAACTTTCTGTTCACAAGCGGATGCCCAAAAAGCTCCCCCGCTGCCTTGTCAAAATGAGTGTCGTGATAGTCCTTGGCCGTCCTCTTCAGCGCCGCAATAACCGCATCCTCAACCGAAGGCGTCCGGCTCGCCCCCGCCTCCATGCCTCCATTTTTGTCCCTCTTGGCAAGCCGCGCGGCATTGTTGCAAATCGTATGCATCACCGTCCGCTTGAACGTCTCGGGAATCTGCAAATAAGCAAACACGTCAATCCCTTGAAACGTCTCCCAAACGCACTCGTGCGTATTGAGAAGATTCGAGAGCGCGCCCGAAAACCGATGCCCCCCGCGCCACGCATCGCTATGGCTCCGCCCCTCGAAGAACTCGAAGCAGATCCTCATGTTTTCAAAAGCCTCACGCGGAAGCCCGGCTTCGCCCTTCGCCTTCTCGTCCTCGATAAAATCCCGCTTGATCTCCTCAAAGTGCTCCTGAAGCACCAGAGGAACCCTCCGATGCACTTCCGCAATCCCCGCCCGCGCCGCCGGCATCCCCGAAAGCCTGTTGTTGTCGCTGTGCGCAATCTGGATGGAAAGAACCATCTTCCTCGGATCGCCCTTCGCGAGTTCCAACAGATGCTGCCTAAAAGCCCTCGTCTTAAGCGCCTTAAGCAACATATCGGGCGCGCCCTCAAGAGACCCGAATTCCTCGAACAGCGGAACAACCGTCATCGAAGGCTGATACTCCGCCACGCGCCCAATGGCCTTCTGAAGCGCCACAACCTCGACAATCTTCGAAGACTCCTTAAACTCCGCCAGCACCAAATCCTGCACGGCGTCAGGATGCGCCGCCGCCAGCTCCAGCCGCTTCAGCGTATGATAAACAAGCGCTTCCTTATTGGCGTAGTCGCGAAGATTCAGCCCGTTTTCGTTTCTGGGCTTTGTCTCATCGATCCCCTCAAGAAACTCCCTGATGGGCCTCGCAAGCTTCTCCGGCTCCGCATAAATCTTTTCCAGAAACTCGAGCTTCTCCGTCTCCGGCATCGTCGCATAGCTCTGCCCCTCTCCCAGAAGCCCCCCCTTCTTGAAAAGAAAATCAAGAACGTCCGTATATTTCGAAGAAGTCTCCCGCAGTTCAATGGAAGCAAAACTCACCCCGAAGCTGCGCACCTTGTCGATGAGATTAATCAGCGCCGTCTGCTCTTCCGATCCCTCCGGATAACTCCTGTAGGCTTTCTCCAAAGCCTTCGAAAACCGTTTAACGATCTCCTCTTCTTCCAAAGGAAACGCAAACGCCGTCTCGCTCGTAAGACGGTCAAAATCCGTCTTCGAAAGCGGAATATCCACGCCCTCGGGCTTAACCTCCTGCAACGTCGTCGTCAAAAAAGTCTGTGCATCCGCAAAAATCTCCAGCCACGAGCGGTCCACCGGCCCGTTGTCGAGCCTAATCCCCTTCGCCCGCAAATCCCTTAAGTCCTTCAGATAAAGCCGTGTAATCGCAAGCCTGTGGGTGACCATATTGCGCAACAGGTGCTCCGCCTTGATGTTGTCGTTTCCGTCCTTGTCCCCCATCACCCAAGAAAGAGGTTTGACGTTAAGATGCAAGCCAAGCCGATCCTCCGCCGTGTATGCCTGCCCCGTTTTCTTCGCAGCCGTCTCAAACGCCTCGTCAAACGCCCCCCTCAAGCCTTCCATATTGAGGCAAATATTCCGCAACGCCGCCTTCTCAATGTCCATCTCATCAGCGGGCGTAAACTTCGACGGCGGGATAATCTGGCTTTCGTACAGGCCGTTGAGCATCTTCTGATACCGCTTGCGAGCATCGGCGGCCTCGGGTCCCCGCTCGGCCCCCAAGTCCTTCCGCGTAATCCCCAATGCCGCCACGCCGAACTCGAGCATCAACTGCAAATAAGGACCCCGATTGACGTTCGTCGGATGCGCCGTCAGCACAGGCCGAAACTCGACCTTGTTGATATACCCGATAGCCTCCTCAATTGAGGAAAAGGTCCCCGAAACCAGATCGTGCAAAAGCTCGCCCTTTACCGGATCGCTTTGCGTATCGAGAAAATTGCGCCGCGAAATATCCTTGGCGACATAAAGCATGTTGGCGAGTTCTGCAAAGTTCCAAGCCAGATTTTGCGCCTGAACGGGGCTATCGCCGAGATCTTCAAAAAGCGACTCGGCGGCAAATTTCAGCCCGTTTTCCTTAACCCGCCGCTCGATGAACTCCTGGGCATAATCATCAAGGCTGCCCCGCTTCTCGCCCTGTTCGTCCGACACATCGACAACGAGCTTCATGATGGTGCGAAGATCCGAGGCCGTGGTATCCGAAGCCTTGCCATTTTCAACGAGCGAAAGGAACGTGCTCGAAATCCCCTCAAGCACCTCCGCCTCATGGATCGACCTCAGATGACTATTTGTCTCATCGTCGAACGGCTTGTATCCCCTTTTCAAAACGCTCGCCGTCCGCCTCCAGTTCACGCGATGCAGAACGCTCCCCACCGGAAACCGTGCCCTAAGCGGCCTGATGCTCGGTCCATAAAACTGCCCCAGCTCTCCAAGAATCTGCCTCAGTTCCTCGCCCAAAGAACCGCGAACATAAGCCAGATAGCTGAGCAGCCCCTTCTCATACGCCGGCATCGCCCCGCTTAAGTACGCGCGCGGCAGTTTTCCATACCGAAGCGAAAGGGAATTAAAGGTATCTTTGGTGCTCTCAACCGCCCCGTCCCCCCAAATGCGCTTTAGATGCCCATCGATTTCCCCAAGCGCTTGCGCGCGCTCCATAAGCTCTAAAGCACCAAGATCGGACCCGTCGAAACCGAGGGACATCTCCCACACCTCTTCAAAAATCTCCGCGTTCATTCGCAAAGATGTCGAGCTGTCGACGTCATCAAAATTATCAAGCCCTCGGGGAACGCGTCGATGCGCTGCGGAGTTCGGCGAATTTTCAGGGGAAGAACTTCGACCAAATACTTGTCGGTCTTTAACCCACTCGCTATTCGCGCAACGGCCTAATCGGAAAAGCGCTCATAAAAGTATTTCCTGAGATTCTTTGTTCCGCCTTCTTATCGAACGTTCTCATTATTCCCATTCGATGATGCTTTCTTGTTCTTTTGCCGGGCATCACAAACAGCGTTTACTTTCACGCCCAAGATAAAAGCACGAAATACGGAGCAACCTGTCTCGATGCCGACGCGAAGGAAAAAACCGAGACCGCCACGTTATTGGTCTGGCTACGTGACAACGCACAGCAACGCGCTCGACCTCGAAAAGGGCGTCTTCAGGCGCACGCCAAAGGAAATTGCAAAGTCTTTAAGAAGATCGGCGGAATCAAGTAACCGCCGAAAAACAGGGCCTTTCAGATCGGCCATGTCGATGCTGACTTTCTACATCAACCGGGCAGGCAAGAATCTCTCCTCGGAAGACCGCCAAAGGCTCCAATCCGCTAAAGACGAACTCCGAAAACTCTATGGCCGAAGATAAGCGTCGATCAGGAATTCTTCCCGATCCGTAAATCCATATAAGCCCCGCGCCTCAGATCGCGCAAAAGGCGCCGAGCCTGCAACTCAAGCTTCTCGGTCCCAATCGAGCGCATAATCGCTTCACGATCCACAGCAGCGCTTTCGTTGCGGTTACACACGAAGAGAACCACAACGCCCTTCTCTGTCGCCAGCGGCTCTGTCGCACTTCCAGTCGGAACGTTCCTAACTTTTTCGGCAAGCCACGTGGGAGCCTTCGAGAGCGTCATTTCGCCAAGCTTCTGAGGCTTCCACCCTGGGAACTTCGCCAAATCGCCCTCAAGCGAAGCGCAGGACTTCACGCCCGATTTCATTCTCAGGGCTTCCTGCATAACGGCATCCTTGGTGGCAGCAGTATAAGGACGGAATGCCTGCTTCAAATCGACGGTAGCCTGTTCAGGATCGCCAAGCGAAACGGTCTTCTTGCTCCGAATGCCGAGAATATGGAATCCGGTCGAAGTCCTGATCGGTGCACTAACCTGCCCCGGACCGGCAACCTTCAAAGCCTTATCCAACTCAGGCGAAAGCTGCCCCTGTTGAATCCAACCGATATCTCCGCCCTGCGCCGCGCCCGCACCCTGCGAAAACTGCCGTGCAACGGCGGCAAAATTAGCTCCGGCCCTGACCTGTGCCACGAGGTTGTCTGCAACCCGCTTGACCTGATCCTCATCCTTGGGATTATCGACAAGCAGCAAAATTTCACTGACCAGATACTCTTCCTTGCCCGCATCGGCTCGAACGCGTTCGATCACGGCATCGATCTCGTCGTCGCCAACCTCGACGCGCGGCCTAAGCTCGCGTTGAACGACCTTGTTCCAAAGAAGCCCGTTCCTGACCTGGTTCCTCATGGCCTGAGCCGAAACGCCGTGACTTTCGATGAATTGCAAAATATCGCCCTGAATGTTGTTGTCCTTGGCAATGCGCGCCAAAGCTTCATCGATCTCCGCGCTCGAAACGCTTAGATCCAGCTTCTTGGCTTCCTGAGCCTGCAACTGTTCGTCGACAAGGCTGCGGAGAATCTGCGGAAGCAAATGCATCCGAACTTCATTCGTGTCGGGAAGCCCTGCCGAAAACATCGCCAGCTTCATGCGCTGATCAAGATCAACGGTTGTCACGACGCTATCATTGACAACGGCAACAATGCGCGACCCCATCCCTCCGGAGGGTCCGGCTGAAGCGGCATCCGATACGCGCTGAGCAAGCGCAGGAAAAGGCAGAGCCAAGAGCGCGATAAGAACGAAAAGCTTTTTCATAAGGCCTTCAGGGGCTAGAGAAAGAACCGGCGTAGGTTAATGCGATTTTTTGCTTATGAAAACGAGAATCTTAGCCTAACCTACCTCGAAATCCCCTCCCCCTCGGCTGGAGCGTGTAACAATCTCGAAATCCCCTCCCCCTCGCGGGGAGGGTCAGGGTGGGGAGAGTCCGCAAGAACATGGCTTCAAGGCCAGTATCCCTCGGTCAGGGGATCAAGAACGAGAATTTGAAACAATATGGAGTATCATAATATGCTCGTCCACGCCTCCAGCGTCGTCATCAATGGCAAAGCCGTCCTGCTTGCAGGTCCGCCCGGATCGGGCAAATCCGACCTTGCCTTACGCCTGATCGACCAAGGCGCAACCTTGCTTTCCGACGATCAGACAGAGCTAACAAGCGAAAACGGCGCTCTTATGGCATCCGCACCCGCCCCAATCGCCGGAAAGATCGAAATCCGCCACATAGGCCTCGCCAAGCTCCCCCATGCGTCTTCCTCGCCAGTGGCGCTTTATGTTACCCTTGTGACCCTGAGTGCCACAGTCGAACGCCTGCCGGAAGCGTACTCCGTAATATTCCTTGACCACCCCATTCCGCGCCTTACTCTTCCCTCTTTCGCGGCGTCAACCCCGGCAAAAATCCGCGCCGCCCTAACTTATAGTTTTGAAACCTGATGCCAGAAACGCCCCAACAGCCCCCTCTCCCCAAACGCCGTATCGTCATTATCACGGGTATGTCCGGCGCTGGCCTCTCGACAGCCCTCAAAATCTTCGAAGACTTGGGCTACGAAGCCGTGGATAACCTGCGTCTCGGCCTCGTCCCGGCGTTGGTGGACGACGCCACGACGGCGCAACGCCATTTGGCTGTAACCATCGACACCCGCAACGCAAGCTTCAAGGTCGACGATTTCCTAAGCGTTGAAAGCGCCTTATCCGCCCGTCCCGACCTCCAAGTAAGCCTGCTTTTCCTCGACTGCTCGAACGAAAAGCTGCAACAAAGATTTACCGAAACCCGCCGACGCCACCCTCTAGCCTTTGACCGCCCTGTTACCGACGGCATCAAAGCCGAACGCGAACTCTTGTGGCGCGTCAGGAACGAAGCCGATCAGGTCGTCGACACGTCCGAAACGTCTATCCACGACCTGCGCCGCCTTCTTTCCGGGCACTATCGCTTTGACGCCGCCAACCGCCTGACGGTTTACCTCACGTCCTTCTCCTACCGCCACGGCGTCCCTCGCGAAGCCGACCTCGTTTTCGACGCGCGCTTTCTCGCAAACCCTCATTGGGAGGCAACCCTTCGCCCGCTAACGGGCCGCGATGAAGCCGTAGCCGATTACATCCGCCACGACCCCGATTTTGCAGGTTATATGGCGCACCTCACCGATCTGCTCCTCCCGCTTCTCCCCCGTTTTCAACAGGAAGGCAAAAGCTACCTGACCATAGCCATAGGCTGCTCCGGCGGCCGCCACCGCTCTGTCATGATCGTGGAAGAACTGGCAAGCATCTTCAATAAAAGCGGCTACCCCGTAACCGTAGGCCACCGCGACCTCGACCGCCTCCCCACCCGCGCATAGACACGGATTGAAAATCGCTCCATTCCCCAATAACAACCCGTCACCCCCGCGAAGGCGGGGGCCCCATTTGTTTTTTCACAACCTTCATTTGCGATGTATTTCACATATCATGAATAAGCAGACGCAAAAAATCACTTCACCTGCGGCAACTGATCCTGCTTGGTCAACGCGGTGGTCACTTCCTTAGCCTTCTCGGGCGGCAGCTTCGCCATAATCGGAGCCGTCCGCGCCGGCTTCATCCGCTGAATAACGCCCAACAAAATCGGCATATCGAGCGCCTCAAATATCTTCGCGGCTTCCTCGGGCTTCATTGTCTCGTAGATTTTGACAAGGTTGTCGAGCTGAGCCTGCTGAGCCCCTCCCGCCTGATCGATAAGCGCTTGAACCTGCTGCCGCAGAACTTCCATTTCCTTGATCTTCTGCCCGACGCGCTGTTCGGTAACCTTCAGGAGCGCCTCGCGCGTATCGAGATCGCGCGACCGTTGTTCAAGCTGCTCACGCCTATCCGAAAGCTGCTTCAAAATATCCATCTCGGCCGAAGATGACTCGGCCTCAAGAGGAGAAACAACACCCGCGTCTTTCTTGGGTTCAGGCTGGGCCTCTTCCTTCGGCGCTTCCTTAGCTTCCTCGTGCTTGGCTGTCTCCTGTTTCGGAGGTTCGCTGGCGACGGCAGGAGCAGCGTGCGCGGTACTCACCTCCAGCTTGCCGGAAGCCACAATATCCCACATATCCGCAACCCGTGTTGTCAGCACGAACAGCCCCAAAAGGATCGCCATCGGCAGAAGGAAGTACGGGCTAAGGAATTGCTTTTTCATGATCTACCTCATCCAAGCTTTTTCAAAGCCTGAATAAGCTCCTGTTCTGCCCGTGAGATCGATGCCCTCTCGGATGAAGCCGAAAATACCGGAGTTGGTTCCCTGCGAGGCTTCAACGGCTGCGCCGCTGCGGCTGGCTTAGCGGCTGGCTTAGCCGCAGGCCTAACCTCTTTAGGGTGTTGCGAAGGCACAGAAGGCGCATCCCCGCGCATGGCCTTCGACGCATTATTGGTAAGCCTCTCGGCAACGCTGTCGGCGCTCTCGACAATAAACGTAAGCTCGTCGCGCACCATATTCGCCTTCTCGACAAGCTTCTCCAAATCGTCCCCGCTCTCGCGCGCGGCGTTCCGCAATCCGTCAACGCCCTTCTCCGCGCGGATCACCGCGCTGTTGAAGTCGCGCACGAACTTCTCCATCTCGATACGGCTGGCGTGCAAACCCTGAAGCTGCCGTATCAACCTGATAGCCTGCCAAATCCCCGCTCCGACAACGCCTATCAGAATCGCATCGAGTATCAATCCGAGCCATGCAGTCATAATTGGTCGTCCTCCTCGCGCCTTTTAAGCGTAATTTCTTCAACGCGCACGGCAACGTGATCGTTAAGCCTGCCCATGCGCCCCTGAAACAAGGTAATGTCTCCCGCCCTAAGCGAAACCAGATCGTCGGCCTTCACATTAAGCATCAGCCGTGACCCCGGCTTCCAGTTCATAATCTCGCCCAGAGGAACCGTAACCTCGTCAAGCACCGCGCGCATCTTCATATCCGTGAGCAGCAGCTCGTTGCCCAAGTGGGTTTCCCAAATGCTGTCGCGCCCGAACTTTTCACCCATGAACATCTGCAACAGCAGTTCACGAATGGGTTCGAGAGTCGCGTAAGGAAGCAGTACCTCGATGCGCCCGCCCCTGTCTTCCATGTCGATGCGCAATTTCGCCAAAACAGCAGCGTTCGCAGGCCGCGCAATAGTCGCAAAACGGGGATTTGTCTCCAGCCGGTCAAACCGGAATGTAACAGGGGACAGCGGATCGAATGCGCCGGACATATCGGCCAGCACCACGCGCACAAGCCGTTCGACAAGATTCCGCTCGATGGTCGTATAAGGCCGCCCCTCAATGCGCATCTGCGCCGTCCCGCGCCGCCCCCCGAGAAGCACATCCACGATGGAATAAATCATGGCGCTGTCGACGGTCATAAGCCCCGAGTTATCCCACTCCTCGGCCTTGAACACGCAGAGCATGGCAGGCAACGGAATGGAATTCAGATAATCGCCGAAGCGCACGGAAGTTATCTGATCAAGGCTGACCTCGACGTTGTCCGAGGTAAAATTACGCAAACTCGTGGACATCATGCGCACAAGCCGGTCGAACACGACCTCGAGCATCGGCAGGCGCTCGTAATTGACAAGCGCGCTGTTGATCAGCGCCATGATGCCGGAGTTTTCCTGGTTCCCGTCCCCGGCGTCTCCAAACCCGAGCAAGCTGTCGATCTCGTTTTGGGAAAGAACGCGCGCCGAACTCGACCCGTCGGGCGTCCCTTCCGCCCCCGCACCCTCGGAAGCAGCCCACTCCGCCGCCATCTTCTCTTCTTCGGTCATTTCCTTGGGAGGCGTGTCAGCCATCGTAAGTCTACCCTCGCCTTCCGGCGCTCATGTCTAATCCTATTGAACCAACATTTCCTGAAACAGCACGTCGCGAACGCGAACAGGCTGAGCCGCTTCAGTCACGCGCATGAGGAGCTCTTCGCGCAAACGGTACATCCCGGCCGAACCGCGAAGGTCCTCAATCCTAAGCTCGCGCAAATATACTTGGAAATTGTCGATAATGCGCGGCTTTATCATTTCCATCAGAGAAGCATCCTTCTCATCGGCAAGTTCAAGCGTAACCTTGACCTTAAGATAGTTGGGCCTTTTCCCCTCCCCGCTCAAATTGACGATCATATCGCCCAGCGGAAAATAAGCGGGTTTCTCTTCGCCGCCTTCGTGCGCCGCGACTTCTTTTTCCTCCGCAGGGCCTTTCTTGAGAAAAACCGCAGCCCCGCCGCCCACGAGGGCAAGCGCGCCCACCGCAGCCACGACGATGATCATCTTCTTTTTCTTTTTTTTCGCTGCGGCCTCGTCAACGCCCTGAGCCTGTTCGCCTGCGCTTTCCGCGCCTTCTTTGTCTTTGCTCTCGTCTTCGGCTTCTTTTTTCTTATCTTCCGCCACGATCAACCTCTTGGAAAAACGACAGCCCGTTGCCCTCTGAGAATCAGCGAGACCGACAAGGACTCCAATGTATTAACCAAGCATGGTTAATATTCAAGAGTCTCTCGCAGAAAGACGAATCCAGCCGCCCAACCACAGCAATCGCGACGAGAAGAACGATACCTCAGGCCGCCCCCGAAGGCGTCATGGTACCGACATTCCCCTGCTGGGCGTTGTAGAGCGCCATAAAGTCGATAGGCTGCAAGGCAATGTGCGGAAAACCGCCTTCGCGCACGGCATTCGAAATAATCGAGCGGGCAAATGGATATAAAAGCCTCGGTGCCTCGACCAGAAGGAATAACTTGACCTGCTCCTCCTGCATTTCCGGCAATGAAAACAGCCCGCCGTAAGCCAACTCGACAATAAAGGCGGTTTTTTCCTCGAGTTTTGATTCAAGCTTGATTTTGAGAACAGCCTCAAAAGTCCCGCCGCCAAGCCCGCGCGACATAACGTTCACATCGAGCTGCATCTTGGGCTGATTTTGCAGCTCATTAAAGATATGGGGCGCATTGGGGCTCTCAAAAGAAAAGTCCTTGATGTATTGAGCGCCAACGCCAATCGAGATTTGATTTTGAGGGGCGGCTTGGTCTTCAGGTTGATTTGCCATTATGAAATTCGGGCTGGAGTTAAGAAAACGAACAAGAGACGCCTCCCATCCGTCTGGAAACTCTTCTTTTGCCACGAATTCTTCTTCTCCGCAACGTGAACCGCGTTTATAATCAACCGAAGAGTAACTTTCGGATTATCCATGCAAGTCGACGTCCAGATCCTCGTATGCGCTGTTCTCGCCGCCCTTTTTCTGGGGAGGTTCTGGGCTGTTCTCGGCACGCGCAACGATAACGATCCCCAAAGGCTAAACCCCTTTGCGTCTCCTGCCCGGCAGGAAGCGAACTCGGTGCCGAAACAAAACGCCCTCCCCCGGCTTCAGCCCCCCGCTCTCCCGCCGCATTCACTGGCAGGGGGCCTTGCACAAATAAAAACCGCCCTCCCCGCCTTTGAGGAAAAACAATTTCTTCAGGAAACCCGCGATATTTTCGGCTCTATCGTAAGCGCCTACGCCACAGGCCACCTGACACTGGTGAGTGATTATCTCTCTCCCGCAGTGATGGGAAGCTTTCAACTATCCGTAAGTACCCGAAAGGCCGCAGGCCAGATGGCGGAAACGCGAATCTCACAAATCAAGGAAGCGGAAGTGACGGCCGCCCGCACTGAAGGTGCCCACGCCTATCTCACCGTGCGTTTTGTGAGCGAACAACAGAACATCCTGCGCGACAGCACCGGCGCAACCATCGGCGGCACCGAAGGCCAATACGAAGAAGTAACCGACACCTGGACCTTCGCCCGCGACACGCAAAAGCCCGCCTCCAAATGGATCGTCGTCGAAACAAGAACCTGAGCCTGATCATCCCGCAAAGGCACCGCGAGGCGTCCGAAGTCGAGAGATTGATCACGCCCCGTCCATACCCGCTCGCAAAAAAGCCACCAAACATACCTAGGGGCCTGTCCAACAGGCCCCCTTTTCTATCATAAAACAAACAAGAGCTAAGCTGGGATAGGCCCATTCTGGCCGGAAATGTCTGCCCGCACAGTGGGCATCTTGGCCTTCGGTGCAGTCCCGACATTATTCGTATTAGCAGGCTGCTGCTGATATTCGGAAAGCTGTTGCACAACGGCGTTATCGCCACAGGAATATTCCACCGGTCCAAAATCTCTCGCCGCCAACTCCGGATCATGCCTCGTCTGATTACAGTTCAGAGCAAAATCTCTCGTAGCCCCCGTTAGCATCTTCCCGTTTTCGCCACAGCCCAAGATGACCGAGTCCTCGCCATATTGCTGGGTCCTCTTTTGGGCACCCCTTCCCGAATGATATTCGGGTCGCATACATTCGGGCATTCTTGAATTAACGACACCCATGGCACCCTCGCTTAAAAAAAATCCCTCTTCTATGGTTCTATTTGTACCACCATCTGGTTAAGGATTATTTAATAAATCGCGATCATTATTTCGGGCTTTTTAGATAAATTTTACAAACACAAAGGGCGGCTCCAAAGAACCGCCCATAACAGTAAAACCGCCCAAATACAAAAAAGCGCCTAAGCCGGTACCTTGGCAGGCGCTGAATTCTTCTTATTATTGGCGGAAACAGTGGGAAACTCCACCTCGACATCGTTATTCAACGTAAATGCCGATTTTTCTTTCTGGAGAGGCGTTACTTTTTTTCGAGGCCTCGGCTTCGCAACACCTTGTTGAAGCGCCCTAAGCCCTTCCGGCGAAGCAAGCATAGGAAACTCGTTTTCAACGACGCTCTTGAGTTCTTCGTCTGAAAGCTTCTTAGTAGTGGTGGTTGGACCTCGCATCGTATGTCCTCCAATGCCCTAATATAGAAAATAACTTCATTATTTAAGGTAATTTTGCCCCAACTCTATGTAAGAGTCAACAATCGTGAATACTTTCTTAATCCATGTAACTGCTAGTAATAACGTGCAAAAATTCGCTCAAAAAGAGCATTCCAAACACGCTAATAGGAGAAATTTACGAAGCCGAAGGGGCGCCATCCTCGATTCGCGTAGCCGCGTGCCACAACAAGTCGTTTACCGAAATAGCGGCCTCCCGGCTATGCTGCAAAATAAGCCGTACCGCCCCTCCGCGTAACGCCAAAAGCACGACGGGGTCGCCCCTGTAATTTGTGGGCTGATGCGCAATGGTAGCCATGATGTTCGCCGCCTCTTCGCGAAGCACGTTGTTGTCCGGATTCTGCATCAGCTTTTCGCGCTCCTGAATCAGGACGCGCGCGATGGGATGAAAGAACTTGCGTTCAGGGAAAGTCATCTCGACCGGTTCTGTAACGCTCTGCTTGCCATCCATATTGGTCGCGACGATCTGAACTTTAACGTGCCGCCCCCAAAGCGGCTGTGAAAAAAGATTTGGCGAATCGGAACGTGAAATGTTTCTCGCCGCGCGGGTGGGAAGCGGAATCTCGACAGGATTGTTACTCGCGCCGGGCATCGAACTGCTAGGCGTAACACGCAGAGCAACTTCTTTGACCCCCGAGCAATCCGACGCGTCATAAGACAAGAGCAAGCTTTTGTTTTCGCGTAACACCGGAGTCTGCGTCATCGCCACGCGAGGCACGCTTTCGCTAACAAAGGGGCCGCACCCAAACCCTGAAAGCGCCGCAGCCACGCGGTCGTCGGAATAACTCCACGCGCAAAGAGCGGCGATCCCAACGACGACGCAAGCAACGGCCCGCCCCGAAGGTGAACGCCAAAAACGCAAAGCAGAGCTGATCGAAATCATGCCGGAGATTCCCATGCAGAAACTTAGAGAGGGAAGTAAAATAGCAAAAAACAGCCCTTCCGTCGATTTTATTGAGGCCCGCACAGATAATTTCGTAAATCGCCCCGCTAGCCTTATGTGCGCCGACCTCCTATATTTCAGCCTTGGAGCACGCGCCCTATGAAATCCTCAACCTCATTAAAGGCCTATTACGCGGAGAGAGCCTCCGAATACGATGCTGTTTACGCAAAACCGGAACGCCAGCTCTCGCTTCGAAAGCTCGAATCGTGGCTTCCCGGCTCGTTCAAAAATAAGCACGTCCTCGAGGTAGCCTGCGGAACAGGCTATTGGACGCAATTTATAACTCCAGAAGCCGACATCGTCACGGCAATCGACGCCGCAGACGAAACGCTAGCAATCGCAAAGCTGCGCCCTAGAAACAAATCAGTGCTTTTCCTTACGGGCGATGCCTACGCGCTTCCCTCAAACCTGCCCTCGTCCGACGCGGCCTTCGCAGGCTTTTGGCTCTCCCACGTCCCACAGCAACGGCAGAGGATCTTCCTAAAAAACCTCCACGCACAGCTGCAACCAGAGTCCTCCGTCGTTTTCGTCGATAATCTTTATGTCGAAGGCAGTAGCACGCCGATATGCGAAACCGACAAACAGGGAAACACCTATCAAATAAGGCGTCTATGCAACGGAACCACCCACCGAGTAATCAAAAACTTCCCCTCGAAAAGAAATTTGGAGCGAATGATCGAAGGCCTTGGAACAAACGCCGAATACCTCAATTTCGACTACTACTGGGCCTTCCTGTATAAAACAGGGTTAAATTGACGATGGATTTTTAAGAAGTTGCTTGCAAACGGCCCGCATACGGACTATCAAAACCGCCGCCGCCCAAAAAGCGGCAAATTCCCTCGAAGGGCGATTAGCTCAGTTGGTAGAGCAGGTGACTCTTAATCACCGGGTCGGGAGTTCGAGCCTCCCATCGCCCACCATTTTCCTCTGAATCCGGGCACCGATGATGTGCAGTCATTACGTGTGGCGTGCTCAAAGCACCGCGCGGCAGTTATGGAGCTAGCACCTTAATCAGACCAACCTTTTTCATGTTGCCATAAACGACTTCGGCAATCTTATTCATATCGATGTTTTCGCCTTTTATTTCCCGTTTAAGTTTACGAACATTGAGCTTTTTAGCACTATCTTCGTATAAGGTTGTCTTAAGCTCGCGGCTTTCTTTTGGGTTTGACGCTGCATTACGAACGCGCGTCCAGCCATGCGGGTAGAAATCGATGATGCATCCTCGGAAGTTATTTTCAAGCTCATCGTGCCTCGATACGTAGATTGAATAACCCCAGCCTGGAGAATAGTCTTCTCTAACTTCAAAACTCTTTAGTCCTTCGATCCTCATTTTTTTCAGCCTGGGCAATAAAGATTCTTGAGCAACCGCTCGGATGTCGGCAAGCTGAGCTGTTCTAATTTGAAGTTGCTCTTCTTCACTTAATTCCTTCCTCATGAATTTCCTTTCGATCAATACTGTTCGCGGACATACTTATTCTATAGATAAAAAGGATGTTTGTTTTACTTTCACTA
The DNA here is from genome assembly GCA_964559415.1 of uncultured Rhodospirillaceae bacterium. Taxonomy (GTDB): domain Bacteria; phylum Pseudomonadota; class Alphaproteobacteria; order UBA9219; family UBA9219; genus CAIXLI01. Next base: position 3,466 of record CAZLIG010000017.1, on the reverse strand, counting down.
TTAAATCTAAGTCATGGTAAAGAATCACGACAAAAACATACGGACATGGATATCGGATCAACCAGAGTGCACATTTTTATCACTCTTGGTCCACCCTTTTCCTTTATTCTGGTTAAGAAAGCAGTCATTTGTGAAGCAAAAATGCCTTTTCTGCAAATCCCAGCCCCAATCCTCACTTCCTATGCAGCGTTTCCAATAGCCCTCTCATATTTTTCTTAATAGTTCTCTCTGCTTTCTTCCGGAAACTCTGCGTTGCCTCCTTTGGAACGAACACCTGCTCCGCCGCTTCCCCACCCATGGCAGGCTTGAGCTTTCCCTGCAAATACCAAGGCCATTGGCTTTCCGGCAGCGGCTTAATCTTCCCGCCTATTATGCCCTGATAAAACTGTTCGACGGAAACATCAGCGGGGTCAAACCCCTCTTTTTCGGGAATCTCCGTATTTGGAGACCACTCCTCTCTTGGCGTGCTTCCGATAAGAATGTGAAAAGCGGCACACTCTTTTAGTTCTTTATCCGGAAAAGTCTGGATAAGCGTCAGCTTGTGTTTTTCGACAAGCGCCCTCCATTGCAGTGTTTCCTCATCGCTGCCAGTTTTCACGATTTGAGAGCGCGCCTCGGAGCACTTTCTCTGAAGTTCGGCGACATACTCCTGCCAGTTCCGAGCGTCCGAAATTTTGGCCATTGACTCACCAATACATAAAAAAATCGCATATTCCGTTACAAGCCGCGATTGAACCGCGCTGCGGGGACGAAAGCAGTGCGCTTTTGTCCATCTTTGTTGATAATGACTCCTCAAATGCGCGTAAAACCCAGCCCATGTCGGCAATTAACCATATGAACGACCGCTTAGGATTTACGCCTCGGCATAGCCCCGAAAGGCTTTAAGGGAACCATCGTGTCGATCGACAGCCTGTTGTTCGGAAACCGGCCTCGGAAGGCTTTTTCAACCGCGATCCCATCGCCCACCATTTTTAAGGCTGACAAAGGTACGTGATCCATATGTCCCTGCGGGAATCGTATTCCGCAGGCTGCAGCTCTTTGCCGTCGAGGCCGAACGGCCTGATGCTCGAATATCCGCACGCACGAAGCTGATTAATTTGCTCGGAAACCAAAATGTAGTACTGAAGGAATTTATAATTCTCGGTTCCGTCGTTGACGATTGAGTACTCTTTGTGTGCCTCTGCATGGTTGCGATTTCTAAAGCAACGCCACATCCCCATAAGCCACATTGGAATGCGCTTGATGAGCCTGAGCGGGGTCAACAAAGACAAAGGAACGGGATGCAGGCGTTTCCAAGCCCACGGTTTCTGAATGCAAGGAACAAAACCCATGTTATGGCTGGAGAAAATCAAAAAGCCCTGAGATGATAGAAGGCGTTTGAATTCGCACAACGCCTTTAGCCTGTATTCATGAGGAAGGCTATCTATTCCGTTGACGCTAAACAGGATCAAATCATAGCTGCCGTCGCTTTCCTCAAAAGGCAAACCCGCATCGCCCACTTCGAACCGAACGCCGGGATACCGCTTTCGTGCCGCTTCAATCATGGCAGGAGAGTAATCGATGCCTTTATAGTCCTGGCTGATCTCGCGCAAATGCGGCGTTGTGCGCCCGGCCCCCACGCCAATATCAAGTATCCTCCGTCCCTTAAGCTTGTCGCGCAAAATTGCCAAAATAGCCGCCTCGGGAGGATTCAAGCCGCTCCACTTCGAATATTGCTTGGCAAAACAGCGATTACCCCAAGCTTGTTTATTCCTGGCGTAATAATTGAACATAACTTCCACCACCGGTTGATCTACGCCGCCCATTTAGCGCCCGGAGGGGATGCTAGAGAGCTACCTCCAATTTGGCAAGAACTGCACACTTGTGCCGGCAATTACTTTTGCACTTCTTTCCTGGGATATGGACGGGCCAGGAAAAGATGGGAGGATGATAACGAGAAAGCCGGATGCTTTCGTGCCGAGAATTAAGTTGATAATGACTCTCAAATGCGCGTAAAACCTAGCCCATGTTGGCACTTAACCATATGAACGGCCGCGCTTTGGATTTGCGCCTCGGCATGGCCCCGAAAGGCTTTAAGGGAACCATCGTGTCGATCGACACCGGCTGCTGCTCCGAAAACGGC
>CAZLIG010000017.1:0-1334 GCA_964559415.1 uncultured Rhodospirillaceae bacterium | reverse complement strand
GTGCCGCCTAATGGAAATGGGCTTCACCGAAGGCTCGACGGTCGAGCTTAAACACGAAGGCTTTTTCAACCGCGATCCCATCGCCGTCCGCGTGAACAACATGACGGTCGCCCTCCGCCGCAACGAAGCCAACGCAATCCGCGTAAAGCCGTTGGAGGACCATGGCTGAGAAACTCCATCGCATAGCCCTCGTTGGTAACCCGAACTGCGGCAAGACCTCTCTCTTCAACGCATTGACGGGAAGCCGTCAAAAAGTCGCGAACTACCCCGGCGTCACGGTCGAGCGCAAGGAAGGCGACCTCACGACTCCCTCGGGGCAAAAGGTCAAGGTACTCGACCTCCCCGGCACCTACTCCCTACGCGCCCGAAGCCCCGATGAAGAGATCACGCGCGACGCGATTCTAGGGCGCATCGCCAATGAACAAATTCCCGAACTGATCCTTTGCGTCGCGGACTCCACAAACCTGCGGTTGTCTTTGAGGCTTGCGCTCGAACTTCGCAACGTCTGCCCCCGCGTCGTGCTGGTGCTGAATATGTTCGATATCGCGCGCCATCGCGGAATTGAATTAGATACCGCCCGCCTCTCCGCCGAACTTGGAATACCGGTCGTTCCCTGCGTCGCCGTCCGCCGGGGCGGAACCGACGCCCTCCTCTCTCTGGTCGACGAACAACTTAATACTGTCCCCGCTTCACCGGCGTGCATTCCCGCAGAGTGGAAAGCGCCCTCCGCCGCAGAAGTCCGGACCCTCCAGCAGAAAGCCGACCGCATAGCTTCCGCTTCGGTAAAATACCCGCCAAAGCCGGAGAACATCACCTCGAAACTCGACGCCGTTCTCCTGCACCCCGTGTGGGGAATGCTGATCCTGTTCGCCGTCCTGTTCCTGATGTTCCAAGCCGTCTTCACATGGGCCGAGTCCCCGATGGCCGCCTTGGAAGCAGGCCTTGGAATGCTGGCCGACGGAATTTCCCGGTTGGTGCCTGAAGGCCTCCTCCAACACTTCATCCGTGACGCCCTGATTTACGGGGTCGGAACGGTGCTCATATTCCTGCCCCAAATCCTGATTCTCTTCTTATTCATTCTTCTGCTTGAGGACTCCGGCTACATGGCGCGCGCCGCCTTCCTGATGGACAAAATAATGGGAAGTGCAGGCCTGCACGGGCGCGCCTTCATCCCCCTGCTCTCAAGCTTCGCCTGCGCAATCCCGGCAATCATGGCGACGCGCGTGATCGACAACCGCCGCGACCGCCTCACGACAATCCTCATCGCGCCGCTGATGCCGTGCTCGGCCCGCATTCCCGTCTACACGCTCATCATCGCAGCCTTCTTTCCCGCG
>CAZLIG010000016.1:0-18754 GCA_964559415.1 uncultured Rhodospirillaceae bacterium | reverse complement strand
CCGAATGTGCAAAAGTCTTTCCCCGTGTTGCCTACGCACAAAACGCTTTTGACGCACTGACGCTCATGGATCTTGTTTTGGGAGGCGTCTTTGACGACTATGTAAAAGCCCACCGCGTTAAGTCGAATGAGCGCAGCTCCGCGCCCATCGAAACGCCTCAAACACCCACGCCGCTGTCCATTGAATTGGCAAAAGCGAAGCGCGCCGCGATGACGGTCGACGTGCCTCATGCTCCTTTTTACGGCTCCCGGATTGTCGAAGTTTCCCCCGACACGTTGCTTCCTTTCCTCAACGAGCGGTCTTTGTTCATGCAACAGTGGGGCTATCGCAAACAGGGCCGAAGCCTTGAGGAGTACATGCAAGACGCACGCCTCAATCTTCGCCCGGAAATTCGCCGCCTGCTGGATTTTGCCAAAAAGGAGCGCGTATTCGAACCCAAGGCAGCGTATGGCTATTGGCCTGCTGCAGGCGACGGAAACGATGTCGTTCTGTTTGCCCCAGAAGACCCGCGACGAGAGGTAGTTCGCTGGCATATGCCGCGTGGAAGGAGCGAAGAGAACCCAAAGTTAGGACCATGCCTAAGTGACTTCCTACGTGACATCAGCGACCCCGAACGGGACGTAATCGGATTGCAGGTCGTAACGATGGGCGCGCGTGCATCCCAAGTCGCGCAGAGGCTATTTGAGAAAGACGACTTTAAGGATTACGTGTATCTTCACGGGCTGGGTGTCGAACTTGCCGAAGCTTTTGCAGAATACATCCATAAGCGCATCCGCACCGAACTCGGTATCGCTGACTTCGACGCCCCCGACCCCGAAAAGCTCATCGCTCACGGTTACCGAGGCAGCCGTTATGCGTTCGGATATCCGGCGTGTCCGCGGCTTGAAGATCAAAAAGCCCTTTTGGACTTGCTGGGCGCTTCGCAAATCGGCGTTTCGATGACTGAGACCCTCATGCTCAGCCCCGAGCAAAGCACCTCCGCGCTTGTCTTCCATCATCCGAATGCGACGTATTTTTAAAAGCCTTTCCTAAACTCAGAAAGTCCCTTTAATTCCAACAGCTTTGAACGTAGTGTAAAGGCTCGAGCAAAAAGAGATAGTTCCGCCATGTTTCCAGCCAAAACGACCGATAAACAAAATCGCCTGAGCACCGCCCGCCGCGTTGTTATCAAAATCGGCTCTGCGCTTCTCATCGACCCTGAGCGGAATGTTATTCGTGAAGAATGGATGGAAAGCCTTATTGCGGATGTGCTCGAATGCAAGCAACGGGGGCAGGAGGTTGTGCTCGTGTCCTCCGGTTCAGTAGCGCTCGGTCGAAGAGTCCTTAAATTCCACTCGGGTCCGCTCAAGCTCGAAGAAACTCAGGCCGCCGCCGCGTGTGGGCAGATACGCCTTGCCCATGTCTATCAAGAAGCATTAGCGCGTAAAGATCAAATTGTAGCGCAGGTGTTGCTCACTCCCGCCGATACCGAGGAGCGCCGCTCGTACCTCAACATCCGCGCCACGCTGCGAAATTTGCTAAGCAGAGGCATCATCCCTGTCATTAACGAGAACGATACGGTAACGACGCCGACAAACCGTTACGGCGATAACGACCGGCTGGCTGCGCGTGTTGCAACTATGATCGAAGCCGATTGCGTGGTTTTGCTTTCGGACATCGATGGTCTCTACACCGCTGACCCAAACATCGATCCCGGCGCTATATTTATTCCAGAAGTTCACACGCTGACATCAGAAGTTTTTGAAATGGCAGGTGAATCTCGTTCAGGTTTCGGGCGCGGAGGAATGCGCACAAAGATCGAAGCCGCTCGCATAGCTCTAAACGGCGGATGCACCCTCGTTATTTCACACGGCGATATTTTGCGTCCTCTCCGACATATTGAGGAGTGCGGACGGTGCACATGGTTCATCCCCGACTGCTCTCCCGCCGCTGCGCGTAAAACATGGATAGCGGGGAGCCTCAACCCACGCGGTAAGCTCCTGATCGACGAAGGCGCAGGCTTCGCCCTGAAGCAGGGGAAGAGCCTGCTTTCCGTAGGTGTAAAGAAAGTCGAAGGCGACTTCAGTCGTGGAGAAGCCGTAACGGTTGTCTCATTGAATGGCGAAGAACTAGCCCGCGGCTTGGTCGCCTACAGCAGCGAAGAAGCAATAAAAATCATGGGCTGCCGCAGCAGCCAAATTGAATCCATTCTTGGCTACAGTGGCCGCGAAGAAATAATCCACCGAGACGATTTGGCGATGCTATGACAACGATGATCGAGCTGGGAAAAGCAGCAAAGGCCGCTTCCCAATATCTCAAGACCGCGAGTACCGAAGCCAAGAACGCCGCGCTTCTTAAAGCAGCTGCACTCTTCCGTGAAGGTATAGGCGAAATCTTATCCGCGAACCAACAAGACCTCGATGCAGCAAAAGGCCTGACGCCCGCGCAAATAGACCGTCTCCGCCTCGATCCCCAGCGCGTCGAAGGTATGGTCAAGATGCTCGAAAGGATAGCCACTCTTGAAGACCCTGTCGGCAGGCCCATTAAAGAATGGACCGTCCCGAACGGCCTTCGTATTCGTCGCGTTCGTGTGCCGTTAGGTGTGATCGGTGTAATTTACGAGGCCCGTCCAAATGTGACTGCGGATGCAGCAGCCCTATGCCTGAAATCCGGAAACGCCTGCATTCTCAGGCCCGGGTCCGAAAGCTTCCAAAGCTCCAAGGCCATCTCGGCGCTGTTTCAAAAGGCTTTGGCCGAAACCGGCTTTCCCGAAGGCGTGGCCCAAATGGTTCCGACGCCGGATCGCGAAGCCGTAGGCGAACTCCTGCGTCTCGACAGCTATGTCGATGTAATTGTCCCGCGCGGAGGTAAGTCTCTTATAGCCCGTGTGCAGCAAGAAAGCCGGGTTCCAGTCCTCGCGCACCTCGACGGCAATTGCCACGTTTACGTAGACGGAGCCGCAGACCTAGAAATGGCGAAAAATGTGGTCTTGAACGCCAAAATGCGTCGGACCGGAATTTGCGGCGCAACCGAGAAGCTATTAGTCGACCAAGCCTGCGCCTCCACGCACCTGAATCCTCTTGTCCAGATGCTGCTTGATGCGGGTTGCGAAGTGCGCGGCGACGACCAAACTCAAAAAGCCGATGCGCGCGTCAAACCTGTTCAAGAGAACGACTGGCCAACGGAATACTTGGACGCGATCATCGCCGTTAAGGTTGTGAATGGTCTTGACGAAGCCATAGCTCACATCGAATGCTACGGCTCTCACCATACCGACAGCATTATCACAAGCGATCCCGCAGCCGCCGAAAAGTTCCTCTCCAAAGTCGATAGTGCGATTGTCCTTCACAACGCCTCAACTCAATTCGCCGACGGCGGTGAGTTCGGGATGGGCGCGGAAATCGGAATTGCGACAGGCCGTCTCCACGCGCGCGGCCCTGTGGGACTGGAGGAACTGACGACCTACAAAAATGCCGTTTACGGAAACGGCCACACAAGGAAATAGAAATTATGCCAAAGTTGCTTCTCGTAGGATGCGGAAAAATGGGCGGAGCCATCCTCCGCGGCATCGCCAGCGCAGTCGACTGCATTGTGGTGGTCGAACCGACGCCTTCAGACGAAGTCTTTCCCAAGAACGTAGCAGTAGTCACTTCTCCGGAGAACATCGCCCCAGAGTTCGTTCCCGATGCCGTCATCGTAGCAGTCAAACCCCAAAGCATGGCAAAGGTTCTGCCGCTTTATGCGCCCTACAGATCGAGCGTCTTCCTATCGATAGCCGCTGGACAAACGCTTCGCCGCCTGGCTGCACTCCTCGATGATCCCAATCGGGCGATAGTCCGCGCCATGCCTAATTTGCCCGCGAGCATTGGCAAAGGCATAAGCGTCGCCGTTGCCAATTTCTCAGTCACGCAGCTCCAGCGTAGCTTATGTGAACAGATCCTTAGCGCCGCAGGCGAAGTTGCATGGGTGGAAGATGAAGCATTGATTGATCCCGTGACGGCTCTATCCGGAAGCGGCCCCGCTTACGTCTTTGCCCTCATCGAAACAATGGCAAGGGCAGGGGAGCAACTCGGCCTGGCTCCTGAACTCGCGGCAAAACTAGCCCGTCAAACCGTGGTCGGAAGTGGCGCGCTTTTGGCTCATTCCGTCCAAACCGCAACCGCACTTCGTCACGCGGTCACAAGTCCCGGCGGAACCACCGAGGCAGCGCTAAACGTCCTGCTGTCCGAAAAGGGACTCCCCGTGCTAATGTCCGATGCAATGAAGGCGGCCTCCCTGCGCGCAAAAGAACTATCAGCCTAAAGCCGGTCCACCTCATACTCCTCGCAGGAGTATCCCAGCGCTGAAAGTCCTTCTTCAAGGTAATCCCCGAGCGTGGGTATCCCTACGAGGTAGTTTGATGAGTGATGCCTGTGCCGCTGATCGGCTAGGTCTCGAGCCTCCTCCAAGTCAGCCTTGGTAAAGTCGCCACGCCCGATCCAAGCCAGTGCGATCAGATCGATGATCTCGTCATCATCCAGTCCGTCGATAGCGCCCCGCAACTCCTCAAGCGTCGCATCGTCCGCGTAATCCTCGATCACCTCGACATCCTTGTCGTCGGAAGGATTAGAGCCCGGTTCCGGCTCGACAGGGGGAACCTTCACGTCGAACTCGCGCGCTTTCACGATGATAAAGCATACCTTCTCAGGGCTGATATTTAGCTCTTGCCGTTTTTCCTCGGTTACATCGATGATCGTCTTCTTCTCGGTCATCTTTGCCTCCAGCTAAAACGCTATGATAAGCCCTTAAGGCACCGGGAAAAGTTGATGTATGTCAACGCATTACGGCTATTGTGCAGTGCGCATTGACACGTTTTAAGGGTCCCCTTATGCCATTAACGCCTGCTTTTTTTACTTTCCTCATACACTTAGGAGAAGACCATGAAGACCGGGATTTTCGTAGCTGCGACCGTAGCCATGCTTGCGTCCACGCCGGTGATGGCCGCCGAAACACGTAGCTGCGCGGACGTGACCAAAAAAGAAATTGCGGCGCTGTTCAAGCGTTGGGAGTCCTCGCTGCGCACGCGAGATGCCGAAAAGGTTGCCGAAAACTACGCGCCGGACGCCGTGCTCATCCCCACCGTATCGAATAAGGTGCGTACCGACCATGAGGGAATTAAGGACTACTTCGAACACTTTTTGCAGAAGAAGCCAAAAGGGAAAATCAACAGCAGCAACATCTCTATTGGCTGCAACGAAGCCTTCGATGCCGGCACCTATACGTTCACTCTGACTGGAGAAGACGGAAAGAAAAGCGATGTTCCCGCTCGTTACACATTTATCTACGAGCTCCGCGAAGGAAAATGGCTGATCACGCACCACCACTCCTCCGGTATGCCCGAAAAAGCCGAAGAAGCAGCACACTAAAGGATGGTCTTCCGCCCGCCCTGGCCGCAAAGCTGGGGCGGCAGCTTACACTTTGCGCTAACTGTGTCGTAAACGCGATAGCACAGACCCCTTGTTCCCGAATAATACGGAACCAAGGCAAAAGACTGCGCAAACAAGAACAACGACCGGCCCCGACGGCGTATTTGTGTGATACGAGAGAAGCAGTCCGGCATAAGAGGAGAAAATCGCGATGAAGACGCTGAGCGGAAGCGCCACATCTATCCTTCGCGTCCAAAAGCCTGAAGCAATTGCCGGAAGCAGCATCAATCCGAGCGCCATTAAAGTTCCAAGCGCCTGAAACGCCGCAACGAGATTGACGACAAACAACACAAAGAATACTTGACGAGTCCATCGTCCATGTCGAGACGCCATCAAAAAATCGGGGTCGAAACAATCGAGCACCAGTCCTCTATAGATAAACGCGAGCGCAAAGAGAGTAGTGACCACTACCCCGGTGACAAACAGAAGCCCGCTGTTGTCGATCGCCAGAATGTCGCCGAAAAGCATATGCATCAGATCGATGTTGCTTCCTTTGAGCGACAATAAAACGATACCCGACGTCAGCGAGAAAAGGTAAAGCAGCGTGAACACCGCGTCCTCTTTAATTTGTGAATACTTCGTCAGAAACACTGAGAACAATGCGATCAAAGTTCCTGCCAAAAGTCCTCCGACAGTCAAAGGCCAAACACCCATGCCGGAAATAAGAAATGCAATTGCAACGCCGGGCAAAATCGCATGGCTCATGGCGTCGGATACAAGAGCCATTCGCCGCTGATTCATAAAGAACCCCAGAGGTGCACCGCCGACTGAGAGCACGATGCAAGCCACAAGAGCCCGCTGCAAAAAGGCAAACTTGATAAAAGGAGTAATCAGTGCGTCTTCAATGGTCATGGCTCTTGGAGTGTTGGTGGTCATGGTCGTGCGTCGGGTGCAACTCGGCCATATCGAGATCGAAGGATAAAAGGCGTTGTTCAAACAGAGTGTGCGTATGCCCGATGCCGAGACACTTTCCGTGCAAAACCATCGACTCCGGAAAGTACTTCTTGATGAGCAGAAGGTCGTGCAAGACGCAAATCACTGTCCTCTCTTCCTCATGCCATTTAAGCAACAGGCGAATTAGGCGTGCTGTCGTCTCGGCATCCACGGCCGTGAAAGGTTCGTCTAGCAAAATAACCGGGGTGTCCTGAACGATAACGCGCGAAAAAAGCATCCGCTGAAACTCTCCACCCGACAGCTCGGTAACCGAACGCCTCTCATAGCCACCAAGCCCGACATCGGCTAAAGCGCTGCGGGCCGCCTGTCGATGCGCACGACCAAGAGCGCAAAACTCTCCCATTTCTGGATAAAAACCCGTAAGTACGGCATCCTCGACGGAGATCGGAAACTCCCGCTGCATATGGGTGACCTGCGGAAGATAAGCCATCCTTGGCCTTCCCCCCCCGGCGAAGATAATATCTCCCGATGTGGGCTTGATCACTCCAGCCAAAGCCTTGAGCAACGTGCTTTTTCCCGATCCGTTCGGACCAGCTACTGCTGTCAATGAGCCTTTATGGAAAACGCCAGACACTTTCTGCAGTGCATGGCGGCTGCCATAATGAACGGAAAGGTTCCGGACGGAAATCAAAGGAGCGGTCGCAGTCATGCGATCACGGAGCAAACAAGCAGCACGAGCGCCGCAGAAATTCCGGTGACAAGCGCAAGCCGTTTTAGAAGTGAGAAATTAAACACGCAACCTCCTTCCAAGCTAAGCTAACTTTTATTATTGTTACAATATAACGTCGGTGTTATAAAGTAACAAATCCCGTTCCGCAACGTTTCTCTTGGTTCGCAAAATGCAACGATTTCTCTCGCTTCTCCTGCTCATTCTATCTCTATCGCCGTTTCCCGCAAGGGCAGAGGGAAAGCCGTTGAGGGTCGTGGCGACGTTTAGTATTATTGCAGATATGACAAAGCAGGTCGGAGGAGATCTCGTTCAGGTCGAAACGCTTATACCGCCCGACTCCGACGCCCATGGCTATAACCCAAAACCCGGTGACTCAAAAACGCTCTTCGAAGCCGATCTGATCATCGAAAATGGCCTGGAGTTCGAGCGCTGGTTCGACCGCCTCATTCCCGCGTCTGGCTCCAAGGGCGAGGTGGTAATAGCAAGCGAAGGCGTTCGCCCGCGCCAGATGGACACCGAGGGGGAACACGGACACCACGACAAACAGAGCCACCATGCTAAGGATGCAAAAGTCGTCGACCCCCACGCATGGCAGGACGTCTCAAACGCCCGCATCTATGTAAGAAACATCGCCGACGCATTGTCGAAAGCGCGCCCCGATGAGTCTGGCACCTTCCACGCTCGAGCCAAAGCGTACGACGCTGAACTCGAAAAGCTGGACAGATGGATAAAGGCCGAAGTATCGGTAGTCCCGTCGCCCCAACGCAAAATCATCACAAGCCACGACGCATTCGGATACTTCGGCGCCGCCTATGGAGTTGTTTTTCTGTCCCCACAAGGTATAAGCACCGAAATGCAACCCACCGCTGCCGAAGTCGCGAAGCTGATCGAACAAATGAAAGCTGAAAAGGTCAGAAGGGTTTTCTTCGAAAACATGACCAATCCCAAGCTTGCAAAGCAACTTGCGAAGGATGCGGATGCCGATGTGGGTGCGCCTGTATACTCTGACGCCCTCTCCACCCCGGGCGGCCCTGCACCAACTTACATCGACATGATCCGCCACAACGTTATCCAGTTCAAGGAAGCAATGCTTTTAATCGGAAAGTAACGTGAACTATGAAAAACAGTCTAAAATACCTCCTTCTAGCAATGTGCATCTCTATCCTTTTCTCGCCTCAAACTTTGCGCGCCGACGACTCAGAGGACTCCCCGGAACGCGCAAAGATAAACACGCCGGATGCGTCGGTCGTCGATCCCGGACACTATGAGGTCGAAGCCGGATTTTCCTACGGTTGGGCGTCGCGTCAGTGGGATGCCGACGGAAATGATCAGTCCCGAGGCTTCGTGTCCGACCACACGATGAGCCTTGCTGCAACGGTAGGCATCGCAAACAATCTGGATGTAGGAATAGCTACGACATATTCGTGGCTGTTCGACAAGGATAATGACTTTGACGGCGATGGAGTTGTCGGCCCGAGAACGGGCAGGGGCATCGGCGGTCTGGAAATCGGCGCACGCTATCGCTTCATTCAGAGCGAACAGCAAAATCTTGATGTCGCCTACGTCGGCAGCCTGATGTTGCCCACCGGAACAGAGTCGAACCAAAACAAAATTGGCACGAGCCAAGAATACTGGAGCCTCAACCAATCCCTTGTCGTGAGCAAGGATTGGGGCAGATGGACGGCCAACGGAGACCTTGGGTTAGCGCTGCCATTCGGCAAGAAAGGCCCGACGCGCGGGGTCTTGAATGCCGATTTAGCTGGCGGATACCAACTTTTCCCCTGGCTCCAATCTGAAATCGAGCTTAATTATGCCCACGAGTTTGTCGCCAATTCTGATGACGGCGACGTCATCGCAATAACCGCAGGTCTGGTGATGCCGGTTACCGATACTTGGCGCGTGAACGCTGGCGTGCAGCAGGGGCTGTGGGGAGCAAATGCCGACAAAGCCACGATAGTGTCTCTGTCCGTAGCATCAGCCTTCTAAGAGCGTAAGCTGCGCTTTACCGCGAATAAGCGTAGGTGTAGGTTTTCCCCTTCGGCTTATAGCTGACGCGAGAGACAATATTGAGCATAGAAGGAGGAAACCCAAAGTGGCTATCCATGGCTCAAAACATATATGTGGCGCCGAAGCCTTAGAGAAAATTGACCGTCACCTTCGCAGCACCGGCAAGAAGCTGACGGATATCCGGCGCGAGATTATTCTGAAGATGGCCGACCTCAGCGAACCCAAAACTGCTTATCAGATCCTTGACGCCGCTAATAAATCAAGAAGAACGAAGCTCTCTGCAATCAGCCTCTACCGCACGCTCGATTTTCTGATTGAAGCCGGAGTAGTCCTGAAACTTGAGAGCAAAAACGCTTATGAGCTATGTCTGAACGAAACGCCCGAGCACAGCCACTTGATGATGGTCTGTGAGAAATGCGGTCACGTCCGCGAGATTTACGACCACGAATTGGCCGAAACTCTTGCAAAAGCGGCCAAAAAACACGGCCACAAATTGAAGCACCACGTAATCGAACTCCACGGAACCTGCCGCGAGTGCTAGGGCTTGCCACAAGCATCCCTGATGCACTATTTGAAAAGGGCATATTGAAGAAATAGCCCGAAAAGACAAAGAATGGGCGATATATACAGGTGCCAAAGTTATGCTCGCATTGTTGGCTTAATTATAACCTGCGGCTAACCGAGATTTGAAATCCCCCAGTGCCCTAGAGTTGCCAAGTCTAATGCTTAAAATAAAAGAAAAACTATCCCGCTTTAAGATAAACGGATTTCATTAAAGAGCCGCTTGTTACCGCCCAAGCGAGCAACGGCGCGAAATTTGTTGTCGTGATCGGTATCATCGCTTTGTTCTGAGTCAACCGCAAACCTTCGAGCTGTGTTGGAAGAAGCAATGGTCATAAGCTCGGTATATACATTGCCGTCGATATCTTTGGATGTCCTTTCATGGACTTCCCCAAGCATAATTTGTTCGCTAAAGTTCTTCTTGTAATTCAGAAGCTGTAGAACGTACAGATCGAAAGAGTCCTTTGTTACATAATAATACACATTGACGACCCTGTTTCTATTTCCGGGACGTATTCCGCGCCCCTCGCGCTGCTCAATGCCGCTATGGTGCCACGGCACGTCTATGTGATGTATGCCGACTATTCTCTCGGCAATGTTGGTTCCGACGCCCACTTTTTCCGTCGATCCGAAAAGGATTCGCACCTCGCCGCTATTCACGGCGTCAAAGAGCTCCTGTTTTTCTAAGTCTGATCTCGCGCTGTGAATGTATTGGATTTCAACGGGGGGCACTCCCTTTTTTATCAACTCGCTGCGAATGGCGTCGTAAACATTGAAGTGCATACCATTGGGGGTCGAAAAGTCACAGCAGACCAACTGCGTTAACCTCTGTTCCTCGGTTTTCTCCCAGATCTGAAATATCTTTTCTGAAGCAAGAAATGCTTTGGATTGCGAATGGTCAGGCAAAAGCGGATTTATAAGACGCATGTCGAGTGCAGCTTTCCTCAGAAGACCAGTAATTTGAAGCATATTCTTCTCTGAGGTATCGCCTACATGGCGCGCTTCCTCGGCCAGACCGTCGACGAAATTTCGCATTTCCTTGGTACCCTGCGCGACGACAACTTCAACGTTACGCTTCGGTTTCTTCATATCGAGATCACGCGAAAGCACAATATCCGCAACGCACTGAAACATGGTTGAAAGTTCCGGAAGGTTAGTTAATCGGCAAGACCTCATTTTGCGTTGATAAGAGTCGCCCACCAGATTGAGTTCAACGACTGGTTGAAATGTCGTGAACGTCGTGGCCCAGTCGACAAAATTGTTAATTCCAGCGTTTCTCAGCGCGACCGGATCCATATAATAGAGCAGGTTGTAAATTTGTTTGATTGAGTTCGGGAAAGGCGTCGCCGTCGCGGGGATGGACCTTCCTTTTCCTTTTGTCCTACGCAGGTAGTCCATCTTTAGATGCATATCGTTTGCGCGGAGACTGAAGTTATTGGAATGTCCCAACACAAGACGCTTGTGCGCCACTGTTCCAAGATTTATGAAAGCCTGAAACTCATCGATGAACAAGCAGTCGATTCCAATTTTATCAAAAGGCAAAACCGATAGATTTTCGTTTTCTAACACGCGGGGCTCGATCCTGCTCGTTATCCGTTCTTTTGCGATTTCAAGCAATTTGACTTTTCTGATCTCGTGTTTTTGTATGCCTTCGAACAATCCCTCATCGAAAGATTGCGCCATCTCACTCAAATAATTGTCCATCATATCGCTGGATACAGGGATCAACTCGAACCCCGAGTGGGAGACAATCACCGCATCAAAGTGCCCGTTAGCCATGAGTTGGATTGTCTTTTTCCGCTTTTTAGGATGGAAATCATCTTTGCCTGCGGCAAAGACTTTCGCTTCCGGGTATATGGTTTTGAAGGCCTTTTTCCATTGTTCGATAAGATGGTTTGGAACGATAATCATGCATTTCGTTGCCTTACCCAAGCGAATCAGCTCCATAACAGAAGCGCAAACCACAAAGGTCTTTCCAGCTCCGGTACAATGCGCAAGCATACTTTCGCCCACGCCCCGGGTTACCCGATACACGGCATCTTTTTGATGCTTTGCAAGATCGTTCTGGTAAAGAACAGACCTGTTTATTCCCGGAAGAGTGAGATGCGAGCCGTCATACTTCGCTGGGCGAAGCGCGTTAAACCTCCTATTGTAGGCTGTAACCAGCCGATCCGCTCGTTCGCCGTTTGTCCAAATCCATTTAGAAAACTGATTTTCAAAAAATCTTTGCGCATGTTGTGCCTCCAGCGTGCGTTCTCTGTTTATGCCAAGAGTCGTTCCTTCCTCTCCAACAACTGTATTGTAAGCAACCGTCTGAATCCCATTAAGTGTGTCCCTGATTAGCTTGATTGCCGAGAATCCGCCCGCAGCAAGAAGCTTCATGTTGGCAGCGCTGGTCTTAACTTCCGGTGAGCATTGTACAAGCCATAAGGAAAGTTCGGGAATACGGGTAACCCTTATATCTTCTCTTTTCGCATCTAGAGTCTCTGCAATAAAATGGCCAACATCATCTGGCGGTATCCACGGGGCCCCTAAACGAACCGCAATGTCACCGGGCATAAGCCATTGTGGCTGAACCTCCTTCAGGGCGCTGACGTTTCTGCCATATTGATCGTCTAGCTTTGCGGCAAACTCGGCGGTTTGCAATTTCTCATAGACATTTCCGCTAAGGTATTCTTCTTTAACAACCCACTGAACCGTTTCTGGATCGAGAAATATGTCATTGCCCAGCTCTTTTTGAATCGCCTGTGGGGAAAGACCTGTCAGGGTCGACATTAGCCCAAAATCTAGTTGACCGCGCTGGTTGAAAGAAATCTTTATTGCCTCTTGCGCCGATATGCCCGCCTTGACGCTTTGCGGGGGCGGTGTGGCGATCAAGTGGGGTGCGGTGGTACGCTCACCAAAAACATCCGTTGGCAATCGTTGAATGACGTGGCTGAGCGAGACATTTGTTATATCCTGCAAAAGCATAGCAGGATTCCACATATAATATTCGTTGATCAGGCATTTCCGTCCGGTCTCGGAGGTGTAACTTATCGTCTCCTGCCATCGTTGGTCGCGTGGAGCTTCGCCAAAGGCGCGTTTGCGAAGGAATAGGACGTCTATCGTGTTCGGAGTATCTCCTGCTGTTGCCATTGGAACGCGCATAGCGCACAGCAAATCCGCCTTTGAAGAAATATGGCGGCGAACAAATGAATTTCTTGTCGCGTCCATAAACGATGCATCCACCGCCATAACCATGACCCCGCCATGGCGAAGCTTGTCGAGTGTCTTAATGAAATAATACGTTTCACTGTTCGTTGTTTGCCAAGGCTTGGAGTCATAATCCTTTATGTTGTTTTTGCCATGCGGAATCTGTCCCAAGACTGCGTCAAAAAAGTTGTTTGGAATAAATGTGGTCTCAATGTCCTGCCCGGCAAGGAAGGCCTCCGGCTTAAGATGCGGCAGAATCCTGGCTGCTAAAGGATGTTTCGCAAGGGTAACCTCTGTTGTCGCAGCGGATATTCCGTCGGGCTTACTGGCGAAAAAGGAACTGAACCCCATCGTCGTTTCCAAAATGCGCGCATTGTCCGGAATGCCCATTCGCGCCAATCCCGTCCAAATTGAACGGACCGCGTTGACAGGCAACGGAACATCGAGAAACTCTGTTTGCATCGACAGGTATATATCTTTCGTCATTAAGTCCTTAAGCTCTTTTCGCACATCCTCCCATACCTCTTCTCTGCTGTCGAAAAACGCGGGCAATGCATTCCATCCCGAAAACTCCGCTAAAATATTCCTCTCCATTTCTGTCGTTTTGCGGTTCTTTGCCTCAATGTCCTGTAGTGTCCTTAGCGCAAGTAAATTGCGCTGCGCGATCTCATTACCGGAGATCGTGCGCGATCCCCGGTTCAATGTGTCATATTGGAAAGATGGTTTAACGGGAAGAGGCAGAGCGTATGGATACTCCTCTTTGAAGCTTTCATGAAGCTTGCCAAACCAACTCCAATCGGCAACTCCGGATCCGCGGTATATGACACGCCGCAAGTGCCATGGAGAGACGTGAATGACTTTTGCGGCATCTTCGATATTAGTTTCATGGCCTATAAGGGCCAGAAGCTTTCCGCCCACCGAGTTCGGGTCGGGATCGCGAACTTGTTGCCGTCCGAAATCGACAGAGATACGAATAAGCTTCTTGATATTGACAGTGCTAACGTCAAGATCGCCAAAGTGGCAATTGTGCGCGAGCGCTGAAATCAGTTCCTCGGTGATTGGAATGCGATTGTGTTCAAGGATATGCAGGCGTTTATCCAAGTTCGAACACTGAGCGCGACATAATCGCTCAAACCGGCTCAAAAGCATGCTCGCAAGAAAATCTGACAGCATCGAGGAGAAGACAAACGGATCCTTCGCCGAAATTCGCCTTGAAGCTGCGGAACCCCAGTGTCTCGAAAAAGCTTTGCGGTCGCTGTCAGGGAGTATCGTTATAATCCGTTCCACCTCTGACTCGGGAATCGGAGCCTTGATGATGATCAGGTTCTCGCCCTTTTTTGTCTCCACAATGTCAATGTATTCCAGGGTCCCATCCGAAAGTTCAGAGGAAAACGACGCATCCAACAACGTATGCACGATATGTTGAAGCGTTGAATGGTGGCGGGTTGTCGCGAGCGAAGCCGCATGGAGAATGCCGACCCGTTGTGCATCTCGCTCAAACTTGCTCACATCCTGACGAACGCGCAGATGCTTGACGCCGCGAAACTCGTTTATGAACGCAAGCACGTCAAAGGGCTTCTTTAGATTTGAGGAGTACATCTCGTATCGATGTTTATATTTTTCCCATCCTGCCGGATAGCTTTCGGCCAGCCGCTCTGCAAACTCGTCCACCTGCGCGGGGGTTAGGGGCTTTACGCCATCGAGGATTCTATAGATTGTGTATGGACCTCTGCGTAAGACGGCGCTGGCTTTTCTAACGCCATCCGTCTTAATGATAAGCCAAATAATGTACTCCAAAGTATTTCTGAGCGGCTTATGGGCATCCCAATGCTTTTTTATCACAGTCGCTTTGCGTTTTACAGCGGCAGCGTCTTGGGGTTTTGCATCGCACGGATCAAGATCTTGAGTCTGTGGAAGACGGTATCCAAGCATCTCCCGCACTGCGGATATGTCATCCCAGCTTCTCAGTTCGCCCTTAAGCTTTGCCCCTTTGTACTCGCGAAGATCACTTGAATAATGTCTAATTAGCTTATTGCCGAACCGGGCCCATCCATCGGGAAATGACTTTTTAAGGATTTCGAACCATTCATCGTCGTCAATTAATTTCTGCGTCGGTCTCTTATCTCCCCTGCAATAACTAGAGAAATCAGAAACGTTTATTTCTAAAGCCTTTGCGCCTTGGGCGACTTTATTCTCGCACACAAGTTTGAGAAAGTATCCGAAATCTCTGCCGTCGCGTTTAAGCGTACGTCCAATAATTTTATCCGCATCGCAAACGGTCGAGGGCAAGTCGGCAAAATTCTTACTGTATTCCGAGTGGAGTTGATGAAATCCCGTCGGATACGAATCTCTAAGCCTCTCATCCCAAGAAATGCAGTCGCTTTTTGAAAGGGGCTCGCCATTAAAGATATAGAGCAAAGCGGTTTCTTTAATGCCAAGGGCTTGTGCAGCATCCTGCAGAGAAGTATTTTCTGAACAGAACAGCTTCCATATAGTAAACGCAAGACTGCACTCGTCATCGGGTTCCCAATGTCGGAGATCTCGAGGTAATTCGGCCGCCTTATTTTTCTCCACGGGAAGCCGGCTTGCGTGGGAAACCAAGCGGCGTCCATGATGCAGCCACCCATCAGGAAATTCTTTTTCGAGAATTTCGAGCCATTGATTATCCCTGACAAACTCAAAGGTGATGTTCTTTTGGCCCCAGGTGATCGTACTCAGTGTTTTGGGATCGACGTTCTTCAAAACATTTGCCGCTGCGGAAAGACGACCGTCTATAACATGCCATAAAAAATATCCGAACTCATTGCCTTTCCGGGGGGGCATCGCGCCAGGTTTATGGTTGCGTGACCTTTCAACAGGAAGCTGGTTGAATCGGACCCAATAGTCGTGCTCGTATTCACCGAGTTCCATTAGACCACCCGTATCAAGGTCGGGATAAGCTGATAGAATTCTTTCATCCCAATGCTGACAGTACTTTTGAGTGAGAGGCAGATTACCGTCGAAAACCTCCTTCAAGTAGTCATCGCTAATTTTCAGAACCCGCGCGGCATCATGAATGGTTTCCGTATGCTGGCCGAAAATCTCCCAAACAAGGTGTGCATAACTCTCTGGATCATCAGGCTCGAACTCTTTTATTGTTCTTCGTTGATTTTGTGCCTCTTCGCCAACTTTTGGCCCCGGCTTTCTGCGTGGCGGCGCGGGCACCTCGGCGTTCGATTGTGTAATAACTGCAGGAAGCAAACTATAACGGTCCAGGAACTCTCGTTTATAAAGCTCGAACCCTCGCGAAGCGTGAGTTCCGAGTTGCCCAATGAAAGGCTCCACATACCGCTGAGAGAGAGGAACGTCATCTTCCAATAGCGATATAAGGGTTGGAAATCCTACGCCAAGAATCCGGCACGACTTCATCAAAGTCGCCTGTTCATGGAATAGGACCTTCCAAATCGTATGGGCGATGCTGTTTTTGTTTCTCGGCTCGTACGACGCCAAATTTCGTTTTCCGAATGCAGCATTCGAAGCGGTCTTGAATGTTTCCGAAAAATTGGCGAGCTCTTCTTCTTTAACCAGAGGAGCTTCCTTGAGGGTGGGGCGCTTTCTCTTCTCCTCTATGTCCTCGTTAAGCTCCTTGATAGTTTCGAGAACCGACCGCGATAAAAGCTCAACAGGAATGGAGATATCCAACTCGGAGATTTTTTCCTGAATCTTTTCCCAGCCGATGCTTTTAAAGAGACTGAGGTTCTGAAGTGTGAACCCAAGAAGCGGCGAAACAAAATCGTCGGGGAGCGCCGGAAGTATAGGCAATCGCATCCATACAAGAAGAACATCCTGAGGGGAAGCCAGCTTCCAATCCAGCTTGTCGCCCCAGTTATGCAGTGCCGAGTAGACAATTTCCTTTTTCGTATGGGAAAGCGTTTCGGCATCAGGGAGCTGCTCCAGCAGCTCAAAAAAGTCGTCAACGGTTGGAGGAGTGCTCTTTCGCCACAACGGATTTAAAAAATCCAGATCCGAGTTTTTTGCCGCAATCCAGTACCCATGAGGTAAAACAAAATTTAGGCGTTTTTCCAACGCTCCATATGCGATGTTCAACAGACCATTTTTGTCAAATTCACTCCATCGAAATTCAGCGGCGTCGAGCCAGCGCTGCTTGAGGTGTTCCCACTCATTCTGGATATAGTCTGCATAGTTAATGTTCCGATCGGCAAGCGCGCGTTCTTTAATCTCTCTAAGGAAGAAAATAAGCCGTGAGAGATCTGACGCCGAAAAACCTTCGATGTTTGAATAGGCGCGGAGATTATAGAGCTCGCTGACAACTTCATTTTGCGCGGTCAAACCCGGAGAGGCGAAAAAGAGAGGAGGCAGGCGATTGGGGGGGGGCGCAGCTTCCGGATTAAAGAGGAACTCCGAATAAAGATTGGCGGAAGAAGTTTGCTCATCACTGGAAAGCGGCTTCGCAGCTTCGGAGATCGCCGGAAGAATTCCATTCTCTATTGTCAAATGACTATACGCCATAACGAACAAAATCTACAAAAAGAGGGGCCGCTACTTGCAAGAAAAGGCCCAACGTACCAAGCTTAAATCACAGCTTAAATATGGTTACAGTAATATGGGTACAGTTATCGAAACCCACGCAATATTTAGTGCCGAACCTATCTTGAAAACAATTCTTCAACAACAGGCAAAGTGAAATAAAATTTATCCTTTTACTTCTCATGTGAATCTTAATGTGTTAAAAGATGCTGTTTTTGTAACTTGTTTGATATAAAAAAGTAAGAATTAAGAGATGCACTAATGTAGCACCTTCCGAAACTCTCTCGTGGGAGCATCTCGGGTGCGAGGCCGATAACAAAGTTAATTTACATATTTTGTAGCATAGTTGGTATCATGAAAAAAACATATTCACTGGCGGAATTAAACTTACTCCTTAAAGACATGAATTCAGGCCCCAATGATCTCAAGGAGGGGGCACTTGCCAGCGGAATGACATGGTCTGAAGAACGCCAAACGTCAGACTCTGCGCTCCCTGTAATATTTCGCTCGAAGCCATGGCTCGTCACGGCGCCGACGGCAGCCGAAATGCGCGCCCTGACAGAAGATACGGATTTTGAAAGCCTTAGCGCCAACGATCTTTCAACGCTGGTTTACTTCTTCAAGTCCATCAAGAAGAATGCTTTAGCCGAGGATAACGCCGCGCTCGCGTACGAGATTCAACAGATATGGGAAACCATCGGAGAGTCTTGGGTGTCGAGCGCATCCTCGAAATGGGAAGCATTCACCTACGATAACCTTAAAAACATTGCGCTAGGGGCAGCGCCGGTAGCCCTGAATTTTACCTTGCCTGAAAGTTTTTGGCTTGCCGCTGCAAAAGCCGAGGTCGAAATCATCAATCCGCTTTGGTTTGAACAGACAGAACTCACCGGCGAAACCCTTATATCGCTAATTAACCAGCTTCCGGCCCGCAATTGCCTTTTGCAGAGAAGCGAGGATCGCATTAATTACGTCCTTAGTAAATTTACGCAAAAGGTCGAAGAGGGGATACCGGACGATGAGCTTAAAAAGATTTGGACTGTCTTGCCGCGCCTTGGTGCCGCCCCTCCGCGAGTCTTTTCGGACACCCTTATTGAAGCCACGTTCGCCCGTATCGGAGCGATCACGGACGATCATCTCAGATCTATCCTGAATGTGCTCGTCGAACTCGAAATCGCGCCCCTCGAGGAGACGTTCACCGCAACGGTCCGCGACAGAATTACGCAACTTAAGAGTGTCCCCGTCGATCCTTCTGAAGACGGTTTGGCGCTGACCCCGACAGCGGAGTCCTTGACGAAAATCGCAGTTATGCCGGACAAAGTTGACGCACTCATACCAAAGCCTATCACCATAGCCGATGCGATCGAAGCGAAGGGCGAAGGAGAAGCACATCCGGCGATGG
>CAZLIG010000015.1:5809-20268 GCA_964559415.1 uncultured Rhodospirillaceae bacterium | reverse complement strand
GTTTCTCCTTGTTCTCCGGCGGCTCGCCCAAATTTTTGTCGACAAAGAGTGGGGGGACGCTGTTGGGTATCTCGTCATCCTTTCTCCTCTTATTATGATACGTTTTTTTATCGGGCATATCGATCATCATGGGATCGTCGCCCTTTTTGTTGCTGTCGCGTATGGAGGGATGCTCTACCTGTGTTTGCGCCCAAGCTCTGCAAAGATTGCGGCATTAGCGGGCTTGGCTCTAAGCCTCAGCCTCGTACTGGCGCTTGAAACGGTTTCTTTTGTTGTGCTTTTCAGCTTATGTCTGGCGGCCATGGGGATCATCAAGGGGGGCGAGGTCGCTCGCAGTTGTTTTGTCTTTGGACTGTCTCTGTTCATTTGTTCGGCTTTATTGCTTCTGGGAGGCCGTCCATTTGAACACTTATTCGACATCGATCTTCTCGCTTACTCCGTCGTCTATGTCATTTTGACGGCCAGCATAGCCTTGTGCTTTTCGGGTGTGGCTCTGGTCAGGAAAAGTACTGTTCCGGTACGTCTGCTTGTCGGGGCGGTTCTTGGCGCTTTAACCGGCGGCGCGTATCTCTATTTTTTTCCTGCTCTTGTGGACGGGCCTTACGGAGGGATGAATCCCGAGGTCAGAAAAATTATTTTTTCAGTTGCTTCGGAAGCCTGGCCGATTTTTAGCGAGAAGATACATCCTCAGATGGTCGGCAATGTTTTGTGGGATTTGATTGCCCTGACTGCCAACTGGATGATGTTCGTACGCGCGAGTTCCAGGGAATTTCGCTGGGTCTGGGGGATCAACCTAGTCGTTCTTGCCGTTGCCGTGCTTCTGTCCGTTTTTTATCAAATCCGGTTCAGCATTTATGTCCATACCTTCGCCATTCTTCCGTTGACTGCGCTGGTGAAACTGATGTGGGACAGAGCATCCACGATGAGGGCGAGAAGCGAATTCTGGCTGACCCTCCTTTCATTTCCATTCATTCTTTTCCTGAGCGGATCATCTCAAATCGATCATGAGCTTGCTCGGGCGATGAAAGAGTTCAAGCCTGCCGCTTCTGGGTGCGATATGCAGGTGTTAGCTACCGCGCTTGGCGATAAGCTTGGTTATGGACAATCGCCTCGCCTTATCATCAATACCATGAATGAAGGGTCGGAGCTTCTTCTCCGGACGCCCCATAACGTCCTTTCGGGGCCGTACCACATGAATGTAAGTGGAAACCTGGATGCACATCGCTTCTTTACAACGCGCGACGGGGAAGAAGCCAAGGCGATTGCCATGCGACGTCAGGCAGACCTTGTGGTGATATGCAGAAATCCACCTCAATTGAAGCAATACAGACCTGTGGGATATGCAAAAGCTGGCGAGGGGCGGATATTTGTCGATCGGCTTATAGATAACGAAATTCCCGACTGGCTCAAGCCGGTTCAGCCTGCTCGTTTCGGGGACCTTTTATTGTTTGAGATCGCCTTGCCTAAGGGAGAGGACTAAGCTTTTTCGGGCTGGTCTTCAGCCTCGGCGCTCTCCTCGGGTACGAGCTTCTCGAACAGCGCTTGCCATTCGGCAGAGGGATGTTTGCCAAAAGGCCCCTTTGGTGATTTCCAGAACTTAACCATCTGGTCAAACCCGTTTGCGTCGCCGTTGCGGGTGCGTACAAGATGTTTATCCAGCGGAAAAAGCCTGATGCCCTCGATCTTGCAAATCGCAGCCGCTCGTTCGTTGGGTTTTAGATTTTCGGACAAAACTGTCGAAAGCAATAATGGGTCTTCGCTGCCTAAGCGTTTTTTAGCCTCTGATTTGCGAGCCATTAACGCGTCGAACGCTCGATCAGCGGCCTTTGCGATTTCGCTTCCTTCATCCGCGCGGGCGATATAGATGGCGCGAGCGATGTGATTGAGTTCTGCTTGGGATATCTCAGGCAGCCAAACCAAGACGCCGCTGCCCATCATTCCTGCGCGTTCCAAAAAGAGAACCTGTTCGCAGAAGCTGCAGGCTGTTACGTAGTCGCTTTTATGAGGGATGACCCGTTGATACTGGGTAGACTGAAAGCCGCAAAAACGACACGTATAGTCGTCGCGCTTAAGTGTTTTTTCTGCTTGAGCTTTTGACGGAGGGGATAAGCCTCCGCCCTCGGAGTCGGACCCCTGTCCGACGCCGAGGGTTAGAGGAAGAAACGACACTCTGTCTTACATCGTGATCGTTTGGAAGCCCGGTCCGGTGCTTTGCAGCGTCGTCTGGCCGGTTGCGCCGATCATGTCGACAAGAGTCGGGGCTGCCAAGAATGCCGCACCAGCGCCCAGACGTCCCAAAGCTGGCCCGAGCGGGGTGGAGCCGGGGTTGTCGGCGTGTTTCTTTGCTTGAGCAACGCCCGCCACCGTCATGACGGTGCCGAGGCCGTAGGCAATGTAACTCACAATGGTGAGAAACGGTCCGGCAATCGAAGTTTGGGCTTGAGTGACGGCGGTGTTGAGCTGAGCCAACGCATCGTGCGGAACAATACCAGCAAAAACTGCGGCAACGGCAAGGCCGGTCGCGACGTCGTTGATGAGTTCCTTTTTCATTTTGGTAGTCATCGTCTTCTCCTCCAGGGGTTGCTATAATCTGTTTAAATTTAGTGGCATTTTATAATTTCGAATCTAGGCCATGTTTCTTAACAGGGACTTAATTTCGATAGAATATCATACCCTCCCTTCAGTCCTCCATGCAAGCCTTGCATGGCGTAAAATTTTAGTTAACCATCAATAAAATTGGTGCCAAACGTCCTGTCCATGATATCGAGAAAAAGGGCGATATTCACGCAAAGAACGCCGCCTATGATGTGGGTGAGTGCTTTTGCGAGCGGCTCGTTTGCGGTGCCCTCGACGATCTTTTTCAAGATGAGCCAGCCCCGAACAAAAGCGATAGCGCCGATCAATTGAACAAAGGTCAGGGCAGCACCGACCGCGACTGTAAATTGCTCTGCGTTGGTGTTGGCGGGGAGCGTCCAATTGATTGTGGACGGGTCCGTGATGTCTCGCTCGCCGAAGACGGATTCGAGGAGCATATTCAAGTTTTCGCCAATCATAAGAAGCATGGCGCCGAAACCGACATTGGCCAGAATGATTTTGGGCGAGAAACTCTTCGGATCTGTTCCCGCCTTCGATGCTTTCATCAAGCCGCTGATGACCATAACCAGGCCTGCCAGCATTGCGGTAATCGAGGTTACAAGAATTAACGGATCCTTGATATTCTCGATGAAACTCTCCATGGCCCTGTCTAACGGCTGGCCTCCTGTTACCTCGCCGGGCGTGCAGTCGCCTAATCCGCCGGTTGATCCGGAGCTAACGTTAAACAGGCTGTTAACGATCGTCCCGATAAAATGGGGGAGTGCCAAAAGGCACATCGCGCCAAAAAAATACATCAACGGTATAGCGAGTTTGTTCCCGCCGGGGTTATCGGCATGGGCCTTGAGGTGATAAACGCCACGCAATGCCGCGCTCACGCCCGAGATGTAGGCAACCCAAGAGAACAACTCGCTAAAGGGCCTCGCATTGTTCAGTCCGTTGCAGAGAAGGTGTCCGAAAGTATCCTCTTGGGCTATCGCGTCTCCAGCCAGAATAAGTCCGGAAAGAAGGATCAATGCGAACATGGACCGGTCTTCTGCTGCTTTTCTGGACAAGGCATTTCTCCGTCAAAAATGTAGCTCTGCCAAATCGTTTTTGATAATGGCTAAAGCTATCACGCGTCACTTTATTTTGCCAGCAAACTCGTTAATGACCTTTTAATTATCTGCATTTGCCCACTCTTTTGCAGCGGCAAAAGCGAAAGCAGTCATTAACGCTTTTTTGCTTGCCTGAGGTGCGATATAGTCCCTTCGCTATGAGTGGATTTAACAAGTGTTTTTTCGAGACGTCCGATCGTCCTGTGCGATTGCGGATTTGCGATCATCCCGACTGTGGCCAGCCGGGCGATTTTCGCGCGCCTAAGTGCCGCGAACGCCTTAATGAGTACTATTTTTTCTGCCTCGACCACGTGCGCGCCTATAACAAGGCTTGGGACTATTTTTCAGGGTTGTCCACCGAGCAGATCGAGACTTATACGCGCGAGGCAACCGTTTGGGAGCGCCCAACGTGGCCTTTGGGGCAGTGGGGCATCTACGAACGGAAGCTTCGCGACAAAGCCTTGCGCGACATTTTTGGCGAAGCGCCTTCCGAAGAACTTCCCAAAGCCCCTGTTCCGCCGATGGCTATTGCCGAGCGAGACGCCTTGGCTGTTTTGGAACTGGCGCCGCCGGTGGATTTTGCCGCAATCAAGGGGAGGTATCGCACGCTTGTAAAGAAGCACCACCCGGATATGCACGGAGCAGACTGTAAAAATGAGGAGAAGTTCAAGGACATCAGTCTGGCATTTGCAACTTTGCGCAAGATCTATGCGCAACAGGAAGAATGATTATTCGGATAGCTGCAATTGGTAAAGATCTGTAACAACGATTCCGGGTTCCGGCGTTTCGATTATGTGACCGCGTACATGAATCGTGGTGCCTTTCAATGCAAGAACATTGATCCCGCGCTTTTTTAAAGGCCTCAAGAATTTCGCTGCGATTGCTATCCTGAAATCGGATTTTTCTCCAAGCGATAAATAAGCTTTATTCCCTATGCGGGTCGCGTCGGTAACAATACCCTCGACAAAGCCATATTTGCCTAAGAGTATTTTGGCGTCACGCGGGGCGGTTATTACGTTCGTTTTCCAAAAACCGCGCTTGGCTTTGCGCGCAGTATTTTCCGTTTCGTACAGTTTATCGTAATCAGCTTCGCCACAACCGGGATATACGAAGGCCAAACCTTCGCGCAGCTCGATTTCTTCAATAGTTTGACCTTCTATGAGCGCACTACTCAAGATGCGCCGGTACCTCTCCTCGTGGTCGTCGTTCAGAACCAGCGTTTTTCCGGATAAGGCGGCGATTAAAAATTCTTTGGCGTCAGGCTGGGCTGCTTTTACGCCAGCAAGCCGGAGGATACGTCCGTCGGCCAATTCGATCTCATCGCCCGAGAGAGCTTTCCCCGTCGTCGATATTTCTTTGGCCAGTGCGCAGGGCGAACAAGCCAGTAAAACGGCGAGGGCGAAGGAAAAAGAACGCATTCGCCACCCTAGGCTTTCTTGGGCAATCCGTAAATCCTGGTGCGAGGCTTGTGCACTCTAGACTAGTGCCGGAAGTGGCGGATTCCGGTATAGACCATCGCGATTCCGGCATCGTCGGCTGCTTTGATCACTTCTTCGTCGCGTACGGACCCGCCCGGCTGGATAACCGCCGTGGCGCCGGCGGCTACAAGCGCTTCCAATCCGTCGGCAAAGGGGAAAAATGCGTCAGAGGCAGCCACGCTTCCTTTTGTTAGGGGTTCCGATAGCTCCGCATCGCGGGCCGCTTCGGCGGCTTTGCTGGCTGCAATCTGTGCGCTGTCGACGCGGCTCATTTGCCCCGCGCCTATACCCACCGTGGCCTCGTTCTTCGCGTAGACGATGGTGTTCGACTTGACGTGCTTCGCGACCGTAAAAGCAAAAACCATGTCGCGCAGCTCTTGTTCGGTGGGTTGTTTTTTCGTCACAACCTTGAGTGACTTCCTGTCCAGAACGATATTATCCCGGGTTTGGACCAGATATCCGCCAGCGACGGACTTGATAACACGGGCTGCTGCAGCCGGATTACCCATCGAGCGCGTAAGTAACACGCGCAGGTTCTTTTTTGCCGCGAAAACGGCTTTTGCTTCATCATCCATGTCGGGGGCGATCACAACTTCCGAAAATATCTCGGTGATTGCCTTTGCCACAGCCTCATTCAAAGGCCTGTTGCAGGCGATGATGCCGCCAAAGGGACTCTTGGTATCACAGGCAAAAGCGCGCCTGTAAGCGGTCAGCAGATCGACGCCTGTCGCAACGCCACAGGGGTTTGCGTGCTTGATGATCGCTACCGAAGGTTTGTCGATGAATTCAGAGACCAACTCGAACGCTGCGTCGGTGTCGCCGATGTTATTGTAACTCAGCTCCTTGCCCTGAACTTGAATGGCATTTGCCACTCCTGGGCAAGCCGGATCGAAGACATAGAAAGAGGCGGTCTGATGCGGGTTTTCTCCGTAGCGCAGCGGTTGCTGCTTGTGGGCGGAGAAGGCTATGACGTCTGGATATTCGTCGCCGAGTTGACCGGCAAACCACGAACTCACCATGCTGTCATAAGCGGCTGTATGCGCAAAAGCTGCTGCGGCGAGCTTTTTGCGGAAGGGCAGGGTTGTGCCGCCCTGATTGGTTTTTATTTCTGCCATGAGTTCGTCGTACTGCGCCGGATCGGTGACGATCACGACAAACTCGTGATTTTTAGCCGCCGAGCGGACCATTGCCGGGCCGCCGATGTCAATATTCTCGATACATTCGTCGAAGCCAGCCCCTTTTTCGACGGTTTTCTTGAAAGGGTAAAGGTTACTTACCACCATGTCGATGGGCGGGATGTTGTTCTTGTTGGCTTCGTCCTGATGCTTCTGCAAATCCCGTCGCTGCAAAAGCCCCCCATGAATGCGAGGGTGAAGTGTCTTGACCCGGCCATCCATCATTTCAGGGAAGCCGGTATAGTCGCTCACATCGGTAACCTTAACGCCCGCTTTGCTTAATGCGGCGGCCGATCCTCCGGTGGAAAGTATTTCGATCCCGAAGCCTTCCAGGCTTTTGGCAAATTCAACGAGGCCGGTTTTGTCCGAAACGGAGATAAGGGCGCGTAAAATTTTATGGGCTTGAGACATGAAAAACCCCCAAGGAGAATGAATTACATAGGGTGTTTACACAACTGGAAACGGCCGCGCTAGCCGTTATTTCTTACTAAATCGCGGTTTGCATGAAAATAATCCGCCGACCGTGCGTCTTTACAGGGTTCTTTCCCGCTGATATACCCTCGCCCATCATTCTCCTGAAAAAACGAGGACCCGGAAATGAAGCTTATTGCAGGCAACGGTAACCGGCCTTTGGCGGAGGCGATTGCTCAAAATCTTGGGATGTCATTGACGCGCGCGTCAATCCGGCATTTTTCGGATCAGGAAATCTTTTTCGAGGTTCTCGAAAACGTTCGCGGCGAAGACGCGTTCATCATTCAGCCGACGTCGTTCCCCGCCAACGACACGTTGATGGAGCTTCTTATTATGATCGATACGTTGCGACGGGCTTCGGCTCGCCGCATCACGGCCGTCATGCCTTATTTCGGTTATGCGCGGCAGGACCGCAAAACCAGTTCCCGTTCGCCCATCACGGCCAAGCTCGTCGCCAATATTATTACGACAGCGGGTGCGAACCGCGTTTTGACGCTCGATCTACACGCGGGACAGATCCAAGGATTTTTTGATATTCCCGTCGATAACCTTTTTGCAGGCCCTGTTTTCGTGCGCCATGTGCGCGACAATCTTGCGGTTCAAGGCAAAATGCCCGAAGGCCTGACCATCGTCTCGCCGGACGTCGGCGGCGTCGTTCGCGCCCGCGCAATGGCCAAGAAACTCGAATGCGGTCTTGCAATCATCGACAAACGTCGCGAACGCGCGAACGAGTCCGAAGTCATGAATATCATAGGCGACGTCGAAGGCCGCGATTGCATTATGCTAGACGATATCGTCGACAGCGCAGGAACGCTTTGCAATGCTGCCATCGCGCTTAAGAAGGCCGGGGCCAAAACGGCCAAGGCTTATTGCTCGCATGGCGTTCTTTCGGGGAATGCAGTTCAAAAAGTCGCGGACTCGCCGCTCGAAGAACTGATTATCACGGACTCGATTGAGGCCACTCCGGATGTTGCGAAGTGCTCCAAGATCAAGCAGATCAGCATTGCGCCGCTGATGGCCGAGGCAATTATACGCATTAATCAGGAACGCTCGGTTTCAAGCCTTTTCGGCTGATTTTTTTGTCTCGTCCAGTAGCTTTTGCGGTTTGTCGCGCAAAACATCGAACCTCCGGTGGGGTGCCGCGCATTAGTTAATGCTTGAGCAAGAAAAGACTCGCTTTCAGGCGGTAAAACCTGCTATTGCGAAGCCCGCATGGATTGGCACCCCTGGAGGCCGATCATAAACCAATAGCCGCATTTGATGGTTGCGTTGTCAGGGGGCAGCTCAGTCCGCGCACAGTTCTGCGCGCCCTCAGCTTTCCTCTCTCCGCGACAGCGGCCTAAAAGGAGAGAGAAATGACCGAAAAAAAAGAAGTAGCCGTCCTTCCGGTTGCCCCTAGGACAAAAACGACCAAGGGAGCCGTTAGCGAACTCCGCAAAAACGGCCAAGTTCCCGCCGTTATTTATGGCGACAAGCAGAACCCGACCCCAATTGCCATCGAAAGCAAGATTCTCGTTCGTCAGCTTGAGCAGAAGGGCTTTATGACGCGCCTGTTCGATCTTGACGTCGGCGGCAAAAAGACGCGCGTTCTTCCGCGCGATGTCCAGACCGATCCTCTTACGGATTGCCCGCTGCACGTCGATTTTCTCCGCGTTTCGGCCCATACGCGCGTTCGCGTTTCGGTTCCGGTTTCATTCCTTAACTCCGAGAAGTCGCCGGGCATCAAGCGCGGCGGTACGCTTAACGTCGTGCATCATGAAATCGAAGTTCTCTGCGCGCCCGATGCCATTCCTGAGCACTTTGAAGTCAGCCTCGAAGGCTTGCAGATTAATGACGCTGTCCACTTAAGCGCCCTCAAGTTGCCCAAGGACGTTGCGCTTACGACACGTGAAAAGGACTTCACGATTGCGACCATTGCGGTTCCGTCGGCTATTCGTTCCGAGAACGAGGCTGCGGCAGCGGCGGCTGCGGCCCCCGCAGCAGCGGTTCCGGCTGAAGGCGCGGCAGCGGCTCTGGCAGCAGGTGCAGCAGCAGCTCCTGCAGCTGGCGCAGCGGCTCCGGCAGCAGGTGCAGCAGCTCCTGCAGCGGGTGCAGCCAAGAAGCCCGAAGCCAAGAAAGCCGAAGGCAAGAAGTAACAAATACCGGGGGCGTTCGGATGCCGGGGCTATTTCTTTCTTGACCTCCGGACGCCAACCCTTAACTTTCGATTATGCCTACTGTTTCCCACCTTCTTATCGGTCTCGGCAATCCCGGCGACGATTATGCCCGTACAAGGCACAATATCGGGTTTATGGCTGCGGACGAAATAGCCACTCAGTATCATTGCCCTGCATGGAAGAAAAAGTTTCGCGGCTTGGTTACGGGTGCGGATGCTTTCTTTCTGCTCAAACCTCAGACGTATATGAATTTGTCTGGCGAGTCCGCTGCGGAGGCGTTGCGCTTCTATCAACTTCCGCCTGAGAACGCGATCGTTTTTCATGACGACATCGATCTTCTTCCTGGTCAGGTCAAGATCAAGCAGGGCGGCGGGTCGGGAGGCCATAACGGCCTTAAATCGCTCGATACCTGCATTGGACCGACCTATTGGCGCGTGCGCTTGGGCATCGGCAGGCCCATGACCGAACAAGGCCAGGCCGTAAAGGGCGACGCCGTTACAAATTATGTCCTTAACCCATTCGCCAAAGCCGACAAAAAATGGCTTGAGCCCCTCCTGCAAGGGCTTGCGACGGAAGCCGATCTTTTATTGAAGGGCGACTACCAGAAATATCTCGCGAAGCTTCCGAAACCCGATGGGGCTTAGGCTCCGGCATTTGGCGCGCAAGCTTCCTCTACTGCCTGCACTTCCTTTATGGGCAAGACATCCGCTTGCCGGGCATTTGCAGCTATCGCCATTCCCGAGGCTATTATGATGGCCGAACCCGCGACGAGATTCCAAGTGGGAACTTCGTGCCACAAGAAAAAGCCCAGCAATGCGCCCCAAATGATTTGTGTATAATGAAACTGCACGACATTCGTCGACGGCGTATTCTGAAGGGCTTTGTTGAATAGATAGCAGCCGAGCGTTCCGAGCGCTGCAGCTACGCTCAGAATCAGGAACGGGGCAGTCCCGGGAAACTGCGCTTGTTCCACAGCTGCCGCAAATAGCCCGGTGGCTCCCACGCAGAGATTACGGAAGAACTGTACGCTTTCGATCGAGTCCGTCTTCGCTGTTTTCCGCATGAGTATCGTTGTCGCTGCAAAACATATGACACTCGAAAATGCCGCGAGATAGCCGATAAGGTCTCCGCCGCCGCCCTTTAATCCGACAGCGAGCGAGGCGCCGAAGAACCCCGCAACAATGCAGCTTACTTTAAATCTTGTCAGCACTTCGTGTTTTAAGAGCGCCGACATTCCGGCCACCATGAGTGGGATGGTGAAGACGACGACGTAGAACATCGTCAACGGCAGATGTTTCAACGCAACGGCATTTGCAAAATTGATCACGATGCCCGTGATTGCTATCCCGCAAAGCTCCGGCAGGCTATGGGGGCGAAGGCTTGAAAAATCGCGTTTTCTAAGCGCGTTGCTGCCATAAAAAAGGATGCCGGGAATGCCAAAAAAAGCCATTACGACAAAGGGCGAGAGAGACTCTTGCCTTGCGAGCTTAATGCCGGTGTCCGCAACGACCCAAAGGAAATAGGCGGCGATAGCCATTATCATCGCGCGCATGTGCTTCATCTTCGCCATCCTATCAACAACACCTAGGGCTGATAGCGCAGAACGGCGGCGAAGAGAAGAGCTTTAACCTTGCATTTCGATCTTGCGAGCCTGCCTCGCCACGATAATGCCGGAAGCGATGATAAGTGCCGATCCTGCGATCAGATTTGGAGTTGGGATGTCTCGTGCCAGATCAGGTATCCGAAGAGCGCAGAAGCCGGAATTCCGAGCGCTCCTATCGTTCCGGAGACTGTCATGACAAGCGTCAGCGAGACTTCTTCATGGCTCACGCCCACTTTTGTGAGCATATCGAAGCAGACACAAAGAAGAATGCGGCTAGCGCGTAGAGCATCGCGAGGCTCTGGGGCATTAGTTTCTCCCCAAGGCTTCCTTCACGCGCGACATGAGCCCTTCGCTTTCAGGGTGCGTCTCATTTTTTTCGGCTTCGGCGGTAAACTCAGTCAAGAGTTCTTTTTGACGCTTGGTCAGATGTACGGGGGTTTCCACTGCAAACTCGATATACAAGTCGCCGCGTGCGGCGCTACGCAAGACAGACATTCCCTTGCGTTTGATACACGCGCGCTGGCCCGACTGCGTTCCGGCCTCGATCTTCACCTCGGCCATTTCTCCGTCGATGGTTGGCACTTCGATGGATCCGCCGAGCGCGGCTGACGTCATCGGAATCGGCACCCGGCAGTAAAGATTTGCGCCGTCGCGTTGGAAAACTTTGTGCTGTTCGATGCTCAAAATGACGTATAGGTCACCCGAATGGCCGCCACGGATGCCTGCCGTTCCTTGTCCGGAAAGGCGAATGCGCATCCCGTCCTCGACACCGGCGGGGATCTCAACCGCTAAAGTGTGCTGTTGGTGTACGCGTCCTTGACCTGCGCATTTTGGACACGGGCTCTTGATAATGCGGCCGATGCCTTGGCATGTGGGGCAGGTGTGTTCAACGGTGAAAAAACCCTGCTGCGCGCGGACACGGCCATGTCCTTTACACATCGGGCATTCGACGGGCGTAGTTCCGTTGGCGGCCCCGGTTCCATTGCATTCATCGCAACTGACGGCATTTGGAATAGTTATCTTTTTGGTTGTGCCCGAAAAGGCTTCCTCAAGGCTGACTTCCATGTCGTAGCGGAGGTCCGCGCCGCGTTGGGACGCGTTGGCCTTGTTCTGCCGCCTGCCGGCGCCCAAAATCTCTCCGAACATTTCGTCGAAAATGTCCGAAAAGCCAGCTCCGAAGTCAAAGCCGCCCATGCCTCCCATTCCACCCATTCCGCCATTCTCAAAGGCGGCGTGACCGTATCGGTCATAGGCGGCTTTCCGCTGGTCATCGCGGAGGACGTCGTAGGCCTCATTGATTTCTTTAAATTTTTTCTCGGCCTCGGGATTTCCGTGGTTGCGGTCGGGGTGGTGCTGCATCGCGAGTTTGCGATAAGCTTTTTTTAGCTCTTCAGGCGTGGCGCTTTGGTTTACGCCAAGCACATCGTAATAATCTTTCTTAGCCATTTTACGTGGGGACCCCAACTCCTTGTGCCCCGTTTATATAGGAGCTAAAGCCCTTTTAGACAACACCCCGAAAGCTTTTTCGAAAAAAAGCTCTTGGTTATCGTCAGTTAACGATCCTGTGGGTGTGTTTTGGGCGCAGGCAAAAAATGCCGAGCGGACCAGCTAGCTTTGTACCGTTCCCGTTATTGCCGATGGCTTGGTTGTCGAGGTGTAAACGCCGGTCACGTCAGACGACAGAAGGCTTAATTGCCCGGCCTCAAGCGTCAGGGTTCCATCGCTGTTGGATTGAACGGCTGTGACCTTAAACAGTGCACTTTGGTTGCTGGCTTCGACTTCATCACCGGCTCTATCCGTCGCGGAAATGCTAAACGTGTATGCTCCATCGGCAGCGATAGTGCCGTCGGTTTTTGTCCCATCCCAAGAAATGTAATTATCGCCCAAAGAGGTGCCTCCGGTAAGTTTCGCCACCTCGGTTCCATCCGAATCCTTAATCGTGATGGTGGTTTTTGTCGCGGAGCTTTCGAGGGTATAGCCGATTTCTGCCGAACTGCTCTGCAGCGAGAAATCGCCCTCGGTCTGTGCGCGCACATAGTTTCCGATGTAGCTGACGCCAGTTGCCAGCGCATTAGCACTTGTGGCTTTGGTTAGCGCCTGGATGGCCTCGTTATTGGTGATCTGGGCCTGAACCTGCTGCATTTGGATCAATTCTTGAGTGAACTGGTTGGGGTCCGTTGCATTGGTTGGGTCCTGATTCTGCAGTTGCGTGGTCAGAATTTTTAAATAAGTCGTGAAGTTCATGTTGAGCAGAGACGTCTGGTTGAGAGAGGAGGTGCTTGCCGCTCCTATCGACGTGCTGTTTGAAAGGCTGCTGATGGCTCCAACGGACATGGTTTTTTCTCCGCGCTAGACCTGAATGTTCACGCCGGTCGGCGTGATGTAGTAGGATTCAGAAAGCGCGGCTAATCCGACACTTTCCTCTGACTCTTTCGATGCAGAAAACATGCCATTTTCGTTCCCGGTTCTCCCATTGCCTGCAGTTTGCCCGGCATCGCGGTCCTTCTGTTGCTCGCCAAGGCTAAACTGCAGGCTCCCGGGGTCGGCGCGCAGACCGGCATCCTGCAGTGCGCGCTCAAGGCTTCGAGAATCCTTCTGAAGCATCTCTAACGTCTTGGGGTTGTCGGCAACCACGGTTCCTTGAACCTTGTCGCCTTCGCTGAACTCCAACTTGACGGTGATTTTCCCCAAGTCGCCTGGTTGTAATTGCAAGGACATCTGGCTCTGGCCATCCTTGACGTTGCGGTTCATTTGCAAAACGACCTGGTCTACGACGCTCGGCAAACCGGTTGTTCCGCCATGTGCCGTTCGGAAAGCCGACAGCGTGCTTGCAAAACCATAGGTGCCCGAGACCTGCCCCTTTTCTGCCGACAACATTGACGGGAGTAGGGCATCGAACGAAAACGACGACGAGCCGTTGTTCAATAAAGAACCCGCGTTCAGGTCGATGCTTAGAGGTTGGGTTGCTTCGGCTTTCACGGAAAGCGCTTCAGGGAGCGTGTTTTCGCTTGCGGGTTCAGTTTGGCTTTCAAGCCCCAAGGCCGTTTGAGCATAGGCGTTCGATGGTTCCGTCGATGCTCGGGAAAGATTTACCGCCTGAGCAGATCGAATAGCATCTCCATTCTTCGAAACCGGAGTTGAAGCCTGAGGCGACGCCGATGCTGAGGGCTCTGCCGCTTTGGGACGTGTGGCTGCAACAGAAAGCGCTATGGCTATGGCGTTTGCGTCATCAACCTCGATCGCCGATGGTTCTGTAAAGCCCCCTTTGTCGGCAGCAACGGTCTTCATTGTAGCATCGAACGCAGGCGTAAGGCTTTCCAATGCTTCTGCAGAGGCTAACGGCGCGGCTTTCGTTTCATTTGTTTCTGCCGCTGCGGAGGTCATAACCGGAGTTTCTTCCGTTTCCGCAATCGGCGCAGGAGTGCGTGTGGTTTTCCCTCGCAGGTCATCCAGGAGGCTCTTGATTCCGTTCGCCAAATCCTGCAGTTGTTCCACTGAACCCGAAACGAGGGCAATGCCTTCTGCCTCCGTTGTCTCTTCGGTAGCGGACTCACTTTCGGCTTCAAGATTCCCTAAAACCTTTTGGGCGCTCTTTTCTATCTTCTTCATCAGCTCGACCAGGAGGCCGGTCGGAGTGCCTTCGACCGCGCTTGAATTCAACAGGCTCGACCCGTCGGATTCTGCTTGCACCAAAGAGCCTTGTGTTCCCTCATTTGTTTCAGTCGTTGAGCTTTCTTGCGACGCACATCTTTGCTGCAGGGCTTGAATAATCTGCTGTGCTGCAAGCAGTATCTGGGAAACAATTTCCGCGACGGCCTGGGCTTGGTCGTTGGATCCGCAGGACAAGATTTCGTTTTCGTCTGTTTCGATAACGTCGTCTGCCGACG
>CAZLIG010000015.1:0-5799 GCA_964559415.1 uncultured Rhodospirillaceae bacterium | reverse complement strand
ACGGGGTGTTTCTACGTCCGAGGCGCTCTCGTCACCAGAAGCTTCGGCCGGTTTTTGCGATCCAGTCTCTTTTGACGTCGGGGTTTTCGATGCTTTACGCAGGGACGACAAGAGCTTGTTTAACTCGCGAATATCGTCGCCAGTTTTTTCTGAGCGGGAGGCCGATTCAGCGGGCGCGCGGGTTTCGGCGGAAGCTGTAGCGTGGGAAACCGGGGTTGCCGCAACGCCTGTCGGATCTGTCTGCGTTATCTCTGCTGCATCAGAGATCATGTCTGAGAACAGGCTGTTTGTTCCCGACGTTTCTCCGCCGATCGCCGGCATCAGCATTTCGAGCGGCGAGGAACTTTTTAGCGCATCGAGAGAAGCAGTTCGGTTCATAAAACACCCTTGCTTAAACGGTTCTCATCACTGCGACAGGCCTGCATTTAGGGCTATATACGCCCAGTTGCATATGCGCCTTTGCGTGGTTTTTGTAGGTGTTCCGAGGAAGCGCTTCCGTTCGGATCATCGCCATTACGTTATGCATCAATTGGCGCGTCGCATCGACCGCACCGCGCAACATTCGTGCGTTTGTTTCGGAGGCCATCGCCAGCCTTTTAGCTATCTCCTTGACCGCATTTTTTGCTTCATCGGGAAGCTTCTTCAAAACGTCCGGCTGCGCTGCGATCGATTTCATGTTAGCCCTGTAATCGACAGCGAGACGCTGTTTGCGCTTAAGTAATTCGGCATGTTCGGGCATTTTGCGCTTCGTGACGAGATCCGCTTCGGCCATCAGCACACGCGCCAGTTCTTCCATGAGCGCTACGGTGGCCACCACGAGCGTCGGCGCTCCCTTTAATGCGGATGCGATTTTTTTATCTTGAGGCGACACGAGCCGCTCCTTTCGACGTCTGGTTATCCGATTGTTCTGTCTCGGCCTTGTAAGCCTTTTTGGCCTCTTGCGCTCCTTTACCCCGCGTCCCTTCTTGAGCGCGTATGAGTTCCGTCTTGACTTGAGGCGCAATATTCAGGAGTCCCGATTTGGCGATGATTTTTCCATATTCCTGAAGCAGAAACGACCGCATGATCTCTTCGCCATTTCCGCCGCCAAATGCGCCGTTGACGGGAACCGTATCGAACATCGGCTTTAGCAGCGTCGTTGCGAACATCGCTTCGAAGTCTTGAGCGGCCGCATCGATATTTGCGCTGGGGTTTACCTTTGCCGACAGGGCGGGGGGCAGGCTCATTTGCGCGATGTCGTTGCCGATCGGGAGAAGCGCGTCCATTACATGACCTCCAACTCGGCCTGCAAGGCACCGGCGGCTTTGATCGATTGCAAAATCTGGATCATATCGCGCGGACCAATCCCAAGCGCATTCAGGCTCTGCACCAAATCCTGCAGGCTGACTCCGCCGTTCAGCATCGCCATCTTTTTACCAGCGCCTTCGTCAACGTCGACCGTCGACTGCGATACAACCGTTGTTTTTCCGCCGGGCGCGAAGGGAGCCGCTTGCGATACCTGTGGCGTTTCGCTGATCTTGATAGTCAGGTTGCCTTGAGCAATCGCGACGGTGTTGATCTTAACGCCTTCACCCATGACGATAATGCCCGATTGCTCGTCAATGACGACGCGCGCGACTTCGTCCGGAACGACCTTTAACTGCTCGATCTCGGTCATATAGCCGACCAGATCTCCGCGACGGGTCTCCGGAATGGCTAGCCTGACTGTCGCCGAGTCCGTTGCCGAAGCAACCGTGGTCTTGTTGTGGTTGTTGATGGCGTCGGCTACGCGCTTCGCCGTTGTGAAATCGGGGTTGCGCAAGGAGAGCCGGATTGTGCTCAAATCCGATAGCCTGAATTTAACTTCGCGCTCGACAATAGCGCCAGCCGCTATGCGCCCCGAGGTCGGCACGCCTTTTGTGACGCTCGACCCGGATGCGCCGCTTGCGCTGAAGCCTGAAGCCACCGATCCCTGTGCGACCGCGTAAATCTCGCCATCGGCGCCTTGTAGCGGCGTAACCAAGAGGGTGCCGCCCTGAAGGCTTTTTGCGTCGCCCATTGTCGAAACCGTCACATCGACGCGCGATCCCTGAGCGGAAAACGGCGGCAAGGTTGCCGTTACCATCACCGCCGCGATATTCTTGGTTTTGATGGTCGAAAAATCTGAGCTTGAATTGATGCCTAAACGCTCCAACATGCCGATGAGGCTGCGGGCGGTAAAGGGGGCGTTTGTCAATGAATCGCCGGTGCCGTTAAGGCCTACAACTAGCCCGTATCCAACCAGGATGTTGTCGCGCACTCCTTCAAAATTAACGATGTCTTTGAGGCGCGAGGCTGCATAAGCCGAATGGACAGGCAGAAGGTTTAGAAAAACGGCAAGGCACACGCTCGTGCGCAGTCCGCGCAAAAAACGGCGGAGCCGGGGGTGTGTGGATTCAAAAGGTAAAACCGAACGTTTGTAGGACATGGGCTATCTCCGCCTCTTTCCTTGCGAGAGTCGTGCCAAAACAAAGCCTGTCCAGCGAATAGGGTAAAATATTGTTCCGCCGCTCTTTTTTCGAAAGACCCTTGCGCGGTCTTTCAGGAAGACTATATTTTCGGACAGGCACAAATTGCCCTGTTAAAGGAAATCTCGTGATCGATA
This sequence comes from uncultured Rhodospirillaceae bacterium, assembly GCA_964559415.1. Lineage (GTDB taxonomy): Bacteria > Pseudomonadota > Alphaproteobacteria > UBA9219 > UBA9219 > CAIXLI01. The sequence continues at coordinate 3,176 of CAZLIG010000015.1, read as the reverse complement.
AAATCGACGGCTTAGGCGGTGTGAGGACGACGGCCCCCGTCAAAAGGGCTGCCCGGTCGGATTCCAGCGGCGGCACGTCGTTTGCCAAACATCTGGGCGAGAGCGAGGAAGCCAGCGCTTCGAGCGGCATCTCAAGCACCAGCGGCATCTCGGCCATTCTCGGCGCTCAGGAGGTCGAAGACGCGCTTGATCATGCCTCTCGCGGGAAAATGCGTGCCGAGGACATTCTCGACCGTCTTGAGGATTTAAGGCTTCAGTTGCTTGCGGGGACTATCTCGCGCGAGAAGCTTTTGCAGCTTACCCGGATTGTGAGTTCGCGTCGCGCACAGGTAACCGATCCTCGTCTTGCGGAAATTCTGGATGCCATTGATTTGCGGGCGCAGGTCGAGCTTGCCAAATATGGCGATTAGCTCGGGGTTAAACCTAGTTCCTTTACGGCGCTTAGCGCTTCTTCAACGCTCAGATCGGTCAGGTAGGGGGCTCGGCGCAAGGCGACTTTAGGGCCCGGGGGGCGGGACCACGTTGCGCTTGATCTTCCGGAAAATAGCGCCACTGTGGGGGCGCACAAAGCCGCTGCCATATGCATAGGACCGGTATCGTTTCCCACAACGACGGCGGCGCGGAGCAAAACGCCGGCCAGTTCGAACAAACTTGTTTGCCCACATAAATCAGTAACGTCTGGAACAGCGGTTTTGATCGACTCTACGGCTTCTGCATCCGCCTCGGTGCCGATCACAACGCAGGGCAATCCTTTGCCGCGCAGGATTTGCGCGAGACTGGCGTAGTTCTGTGCGGGCCAGCGTTTATAGGGAGCTGTGCTCGAACAGCCGGGGATTAGCACGGCATAGCGTTGGGGCAGGGCAAACCTGTCAACGGGGGCATCGAACCACGAAAGGTCGGGAGTCGGCATTGCCCTTACTCCGGCCACGCGCAATTGAGCTGCCAAGGAATCGCAGATGTGCATATCGGGGGCGGGCGGCCAAGGACGGGGGAATCTGCAAAACGGGGCTGCGCCAGACCAGGCCGGGCCGAGGGGGCCTCCGAGCAAAGCGTAGAGGATGGATTGCCGCCTTTTGCATTGCAGATCGTAGACGCGTGTGGGATTGAAATCCTTTATTTCCTTCCGGAGTTTCAACCAGTCTTTCGGCTTTTTCCACGTGGGATGCGTTTCGACAATGACTTTATCGAACCAAGGGAGAGATCGCGCAAACGAGGCAAAGGCGGGCCTGGTTAAAAGGGCCATCTCTGCGTTAGGATGCGCCTGCCTGATTTCATGAAAAGACTGAAAGCAAAAAACAAGGTCGCCCAAGGCGCCCAGCCGGATAACAAGAATGCGTTCGTTCTTAGGAGCCACTGCTTAATAAACCCGTTGCTCACAGCGTTAATACTAAAGACCGAATCGCTACCGGGATTGGTCTATCCCTGTTAATATGAGACCGAAAGGAAAGTGTAAAGATGCGTGAAGTGGTATTGGATACCGAGACGACCGGCCTCGATCCGCTTAGGGGCGATCGTATCGTTGAGATAGGCTGCGTTGAACTTTTCAACCATGTTTCGACAAATAATAGTTTTCATGCCTACCTTAATCCCGAGCGGGCTGTGCCGACCGAGGCGGCGATGGTGCACGGGTTGACCGATGAATTTTTGGCGGACAAGCCTGTTTTTGCCCAAAAGGTCGATGAGTTTTTGACCTTTATTTCCGATTCCACGCTTATCATTCATAACGCTCAGTTCGATATGGGCTTTATCAATGCGGAGCTTACCCGTTGCGGCTACAAGCGCTTGCCGATGGAGCGTTCGACGGACACTGTCGCGATGGCGCGCAAAATGTTTCCGGGCGCTCCGGCATCTCTCGATGCGCTTTGCAAACGCTTTTGTATCGATGCGTCCAAGCGCACCCTTCACGGCGCTCTTCTCGACGCTCAGTTGCTTGCGGAAGTGTATCTCGAGTTGCGCGGTGGAAGGCAGCCGGACCTTCAGATTGTTACGGCGGAAGAAGTCATTCTCGAAAAGCTACAAAGTCAGGTGCGGACTCACCGAGATCCTCGGCCGCATGAAGTGCCGCCGGATGAACTGGCGGCGCACGAGATGTTTATTCAAAAGCTTAAGAAACCGCTATGGAAGCGTGCGTAATTCGATCCGCTACGCCAAATGATGCCGACGCTCTTTGCGTGCTGCACGCCGAGAGTTTTGGCGAGGGGCGATGGAGTCTTGAACAAATTCGTTCGAGCCTCCGACTTCATACGACTGTGGCGCGGGTCGCTTGTGTTGAGGGCAAGCCTTGCGGATTTATTCTGTGCCAACTTGCCGGGGGCGAGGTTGAGGTTTTGACGTTTTGCGTCAAGCCTTTGTTCCGGCGTGCGGGTGTGGGGCAGACGCTTCTTCGCTCGGTTTTGGGCGAAGCGAGGGGACAGAACGCCGACAGGGTTTTTCTTGAAGTTGCGGCGGATAACGAAGCGGCTCTATCTCTTTATAAAGCTGCGGGTTTTAAAGTCATTGGAACTCGGCCCCGGTATTACATCAGGGCAGGCGGACCGGTCGATGCCGTTATGATGGCTCTCGACCTTTAGCGGGGGTTTTCCCCAACAAAATGGAAAAATACTCAAACTGACGGATTCACTTTTGGCGAGAGGCATGGTAAATCAGTGCTTCGTATGCCCGCCGCGATTTACAGCCTTTATCATCACCCCCTCGATCCGGACTCGCGCCTTGTTCGATTGGCGCTTGCGGAACGCAATGTTTCGTGCGCGCTTGCGCTCGAGAAACCGTGGGAGCCGAGCCAAACATTGCGTTCGCTTAATCCATCGGCGGAAGTGCCGGTGTTGGTGATCGAGCAGGATGGAGACAGCCAGGTTATTGCTGACGTATATGCAATTTGCGAGTTTCTCGAAGAAACCCACACGGGGAGTTTACTTGGGAGAAGTCCGAAAGATCGCGCGGAGGCGCGGCGGCTTGTGGGGTGGTTTTCGCACAAGATGAAAACCGAAGTCACCAATTTGCTTGTTGGTGAAAAAGCATTGAAGAGACTCATCGGTCAGGGAGAACCGGACAGCGCTATTATAAGAGCAGGGTGCTCAAACATTCGCGGACACCTTGAATATATAGGGTGGTTGACGGAACGGCGGAATTGGTTGGGGGGAGATTCGCTAACATTGGCGGATTTGGCGGCGGGGGCG
>CAZLIG010000014.1:0-20295 GCA_964559415.1 uncultured Rhodospirillaceae bacterium | reverse complement strand
AAATTTTGCGTTTTTTCATAGTGTCCCCCGTACAGATAAAAAACAGGCGCATTGATATTTTTCAAGTTGCGGATATAGGCCTGAGCCGCGATATCTCCGAAGTCTGTCCTCGGATTGAAGTCTTTCATAATCCGACGAAGAGCACTCCGTCTTTCAATGGGCGATATGTCGTCGACACAATGGACAGCGCAAACTTCTCTCATAAACCTTGCAGGTGCCGACCTGTCGGTCTCAGGCAAGGAAATGATATGGATTGAACCATCATTGAGCGCTTCACGAAGAAAAGTCGCAACAGGTTTTTTAAATGGCAGGCGCTTCTGGCTCTCCTGCTGCAAACGCTTTTGTTCTTCAGTTTGCTCCTCAATATCAAAATAATCGTCCATCGCGTAGCCGTCAGGAAAAAGCCCGGCCGCCTCGAAAGCGACAACATCGAGAACAACGACCCTAAACCCGTTTTTTCCGAGGAATGACAGAGTCTCGAGTAGGCGCCGTGGCTCCTTGTCGGGAGAAGCATCCGGGTATTCCACCGATAGCCGAAAGAGAGCGCAAGTATCCACAACAAGCTCGCCGAGCAGCGGCTTCTCTCTGCCCGAGAGCGAATGACTAACTTGAATATCCATCTAATATTATTACGCCTGACAGCAATAAACAGAACATATGTAATGATGTAGTCGCAGACGGATGGTCATCCAAGGGTTCTATTGCTTTCATTCGCTCAGCCCTGTGAAAAACGAACGATAGAGCCGCCTTTAATCCATTGAACTTAAAGGTGTTTTGCGAGATTTTTTCCTTGGGTTAGAGGCGCGGAAGTGCTAAAAAGCAACACCATAGTTAATCCCGTGATTCTCGCGGATTTTTTGGATCCGCAACCGTCTTGTAGGATTGTTGTCCCTAGACCTGAATCGGCGGCCCAACTTTAAGAAAAAGAACAGGTTTTGTTGTGACCGATACTACAAATTTGCCCCCTTCAGACATCAAGCCCGTCACGATCGAAGACGAAATGCGCCAATCGTACCTTGCGTACGCCATGAGCGTTATCGTCTCCCGCGCGCTGCCCGATGTGCGCGACGGCCTCAAGCCGGTTCACCGCCGCATTCTGTATGCCATGAAAGAAGGCGGCTACGACAGCTCCAGACCCTACCGCAAATCGGCACGTATCGTCGGCGACGTGATGGGTAAATATCACCCCCACGGCGATGCCGCGATTTACGATGCCATGGTCCGCATGGCGCAGGATTTCTCCATGCGCCTCCCTCTGATCGACGGCCAAGGCAACTTCGGCTCGATGGACGGCGACAGCGCAGCGGCCATGCGTTACACCGAAGCCCGCTTGGACAAAGCCGCCGAAACAATGCTGGAAGACATCGACAAAGAAACCGTCGACTTCCACCCCAACTACGACGAATCCGTCAATGAGCCGGATGTTTTGCCTTCCCGCTTTCCGAACCTTCTGGTCAACGGCGGCGGCGGCATTGCCGTCGGCATGGCAACCAACATCCCTCCGCACAACCTTGGCGAAGTTTGCGACGCTACGTTGGCTCTCATCCAAAATCCCGATATCTCGATTGAAGAACTCCTCGAAATTATCCCCGGCCCGGATTTCCCGACCGGCGCGATCATTCTCGGCGCCTCCGGGTGCCGCGCCGCGATGCACACGGGACGTGGCAGCGTCGTTATGCGTGCGCGTCACGAGATCGAGGAAATCCGCAAAGACCGTCAGGCGATTGTCTTCACGGAAATCCCGTTCCAGCTCAACAAGGAAACCTTGATCAAGCGCATCGCCGAGTGCGTTCACGAAAAGATCATCGAAGGCATCTCCGAACTTCGCGACGAATCCGACCGCGATGGCGTTCGCGTCGTTGTCGAACTAAAGCGCGATGCGATGGCCGATGTCATTCTCGCGCAGCTATTCGCCCACACGCCGCTGCAGTCGAACTTCGCCGTCAATATGCTGGCGCTGAACAATGGCCGCCCCGAACTGATGAACCTGAAGGTCGTCCTGCAAGCTTTCGTCGACTTCCGCGAAAAAGTGATCACGCGCCGTACCGAGTACGAACTCCGCCAGGCTCGCGAACGCGCCCACATCTTGTTAGGCCTCGCCGTTGCGGTTGCGAACATCGACGAAGTGATCGCGCTCATCCGCAAAGCGGGCGACCCGGCCATTGCGAAGGCCGAATTGATGGCGCGCGATTGGCCGGTTGGCAGCATCGCCCCGTTAATCTCGTTGGTCGACGAAGGTTTCGACGAAAAAGAGCCGAACCCGATCTACAAGCTTAGCGAAACGCAGGCCAAGGCGATTCTCGACCTTCGGCTGCACCGCCTTACCGGTCTCGAACGCGAAAAGATCGGCAACGATCTGAAAACCGTTGTCGCCCAAATCGCAGACTACCTCGATATTTTGGGAAAGCGCGAACGCGTTTTCCAAATCATGTCCGACGAACTCGCGGCCATTAAACTTAAGTTTGCCACCCCGCGCAGAACGCACATTGAGCCTATCGAGTTCGAAGCAGATATCGAAGACCTGATCCAGCGCGAAGATATGGTCGTCACCGTGAGCCACGAAGGCTATGTCAAGCGTGTCCCGCTTTCCACCTACCGCGCCCAAAAGCGCGGAGGGAAGGGGAGAGTAGGCATGGCGACTAAGGAAGAAGATTTCGTCAACGATATTTTTGTGGCCAGCACGCATACGCCCATGTTGTTCTTCTCGTCTCTTGGGCGCGTCTATAAGTTGAAAGTCTACAAGCTTCCGCTCGGCACCCCGCAATCCCGTGGCAAGGCGCTGGTTAATTTGCTGCCGCTGGAGCAAGGCGAGACCATCACCACCGTTCTCCATCTCCCAGAAGACGAGACGATGTGGGATAATCTTTTCGTTCTGTTTGCCACAAAGAGCGGTACGGTGCGCCGCAACAAGCTTTCGGACTTCAGCAACGTGCGTCAAAGCGGCATCATTGCGATGAAACTTGAGGAGGGCGATCACCTGATTTCCGTGGCCACCTGCTCCGAAGAGGACGACATCCTCTTGGCTACCAAGCTCGGGAAGGCGATACGCTTCGCCGTCCCTGAGATACGCATCTTTGCAGGACGTAACTCGGTTGGCGTCCGTGGTATCAAGCTTGCCGAAGTTGACAGTGTCATCTCCATGTCGATCATTCGCCACGTCGATGCAACGCCGGAAGAGCGCGCCGGATACCTCAAGCAAGCCAACGCCGCACGCCGCTCGTTGGACGAACCCGAAGAACAGACCGCAACAAACGGTGACGAGGAAGAAACCTCCGGCAGCGTCACGCTCTCGCCCGAGCGTTATGAAGAACTCGCCTCGATGGAAGAGTTCCTGCTTACGGTTTCCGAACGCGGCTTCGGCAAACGCACGTCAGCATATGAGTACCGCGTCTCAGGCCGAGGTGGGCAGGGCATTTGGAACATGGAAATGTCCGAGCGCAACGGTCCTATCGTCGCCACCTTCCCCGTCAAGGATACGCAAGAGATAATGCTGGTTTCCGACGGCGGCCAAATCATCCGTATGCCGGTCCAAGACATCCGCATCGCAGGCCGCCGTACCCAAGGCGTCACCGTCTTCCGCATCGAAGACGGAGAAAAAGTCGTCTCCGTCGCCGCCGTCGAAGACCAAAACGGCGAGAATGGAGATAATGGCGATGGCGAGGTCGAAGAAACCGCGAGCGCTCCGCAACCCGAATAACGCAAAGCGAGGCCGGAATGAGGCGAAAACACTTTCTCATTCCCGCATTCCTCGTTTTGGTTTCGCTTGTAAGTCCCGCTAATGCCGCGCCAGCGCCTGAAACCGTCCTTTCCGAAATTCTGGAAAGCGATTTCAAAGGAGACCCATCTCCAAGGATAGGCAAAGCGATTTTCACCGATGGAAAAGGAAACACAGTCGGCGAAAGCTGCTGCGTTTTTCCTCGCGAGAGCTTTAATTTGGAGAAGGACAGTTTGGTGATCGTCTCCAAATGGAGCGTTAAAAGAGTTGCGTTCTTAACGGAGAGCAGCGCCGCCATCAAAGTCGATTACCGCGTCATCGCAAATACGAAAGGCTTTGGAGAACCTCATTGGTTCCGCCGCTCGGGCCGTGAAATAGTTCTCTCGGTGCCGGGTAAAACCGAAACCGTGACTTACCAGTTGCGCAAAAAAGACGACAACTGGTTTCTCGTTAATCCTCCCGTTCCAAGAGTGGGCCGCAATGCGATTCTCGCACAACTAGAGGATACGCTTGCCTGGCGGACCAAAACCCTATCTGAGTTGAATCCGGGTGAAGAAACCTACGATATGAACCAAAAGAACTTGCACGTAGCCATCGAGCATTTTCAACGGCAGATCAAAGCCCTGAAGCAGATAACGACTGAGCGATAACTTGCTCATTTACCATGCCACACGGCTAGCAATCCTTTTTCTTTCATCCAAAGATGCTAAAGTCGCTTCCCATAGCAAGAATTCTCCTTTTAGGGGAAGGGCGGATGAGCCTACGCCATCCGGCCAAAGTGGATGCGCTCTTTTGAAAAGGACCAATATACAGTGGAAAACAACAAACAAGCTCCTAAGCAGCAGAAGTTTATCGACGCCCTTCTTCCCGCCCTCTGGGAAGTCGTAGGCCGCAGCCGAAAGAATTTTGGTCGAGACGCAGCAATAAGAATTGATAAGATCGACGTGTCAGTCAAAGGCGATGGAACCGAGCAGGTGACCATTCCCATCTTTGGAAAAAAAGGATTGCGTGGTTTGTTTGGTGTCGTTTCAAAAACGGGGTCAGTCGAGTTGATCGAAATGACGGAAAAGCGCAAAGACCAAATGCTGCTTAACGAAATCAAACACTCCGATAACGGGTGGAGCGACAGAGACTTCGAGTACACGCGCTGGACAAACGTGGTCTACCTTTGTACGGGATCGAAAAAGCCGAGCTGCGCGAGCGTGGAAGTGTCGACAAAAGGCCCCTCAAACGCCGAGTGCATGCGCTTTGGTAAGATTCCCCCCACCGAGGAGGAGTGCAACACCAAACGAAGCGAGTATGCCGCTTCTCGAGCGAGTGCGGCTTTCCGCCACCAACTCTGCCGGAACCGGCCCGAATAACACTTCGCTTTTCGCCACAGAAAGAAATACAACGCTCCCAGTGAAACGCTGAACGGCAACAGGCCTACTCGATATTAAAACCCATCGCCGCAAACAGGCAAAGCGGAAGGAAAACTGCAAAAGCGGTCATAACGACTTCGGGGGACATGGAACTCACGGACGAGAAAACAAAAGGATCGCCAAGTCCTCGTCCTTCGCGCGCGATTCTGCAAGAAAACTATTGAGTCGCTTACCCTACGCCAATACCGGAGCAAGGGCATTGTAGACAGCCTTGCCAATCAACACCGGAATAGTCGGCTTATAGTTAGGGCAGGGCACCTTCACCGTGACCTCGTTGCACAGCGGATGAGCGTCAGCTGTCACTTTGCTGGAATCTTTCGATGTTTCTTCAAAGGCTGGGTTTTTCCGGTACACCTTCGTACCGCAAACATATTTCTTATCCACCTCGCGCTGAAACCCGGTGCAAACATCAACACCACCGTCGTTTTTTCTCATCCGGCAAGTGGTACAGTTTCTCTCAACATCCCTGTACTGGGCAAGTAACTCGATATTTAGCATCGCGCTCCCTTTAGCTGTCTTACGTTTTCCTAAGGGAGCTTAGAAACGATTTAAAAGAAACACAACCGCTTCGGCAATCGGTCATTGGTTAACGGTCGATTTCCCGAATAAGCGATCTACAGCGAATGGCCCACTCCACAAGAATAATCAGCAAAACCAGGCTTGCATTTCCGCCGAAGTGGTGTAGCCCTAAACGAGTTCAACAGCTTAGCGAGTCACATACGATGCCACGTTGTCGCATAGGCCTTTACCCCGGTACCTTCGATCCGATCACGCGCGGGCACATGGACATCATCCAACGCGCCGCTCGCGTGGTCGATAAATTGGTTATCGGCGTCGCCAAGAATTCCGGCAAGGGCCCTCTTTTCGATACTTGCACGCGCGTCAAGATGGTCAAGCGCGAGGTCGGAACGCTTCAATACAGCAACAACATCGAAGTGATACCCTTCGACAGCCTGTTGATGCACTTCGCCATGAAAATTAACGCGTCGGTCATCATTCGCGGGCTGCGCGCCGTGTCGGATTTCGAATACGAAATCCAAATGGCTGCCATGAATTACCGGATGTACCCAAACATCGAAACGATCTTCCTGTCGGCCACCGAGGGGACGCAATTCATAGCCTCAAGCTTCGTGAAAGAAATCTCGCGGCTGGGCGGCGATGTTCGCCCCTTTGTAAGTGAAGCCATCGCCCGCGACATCGAGCGCTGCTTCAAAGGCGAAGCCGCTCGCCGCAAAGTTAAGCCGATTGTGCGCGACTGAGTAGAGGGAGTATGAAGCACGTCGGAATACTTGAAGCAGGTCGGTCCCCGTCGGAGGCTGAGAAGTTTGGAACATCTCCTCAGAGATTCATTGATTACTTTTCTGACCAACCCGATCTGATATTTTCAGCCTTTCCTGTTTTCGAAACCGGCACGCTTCCCAAGATAACTGAATGCGACGCCTTTATCATCACCGGGTCAGTGCACAGCGTTTATGACGATTTAAAATGGATCGGGTTGTTAAAGAATTTTGTGAGAAAAGCTGTTGCAGCGAACACACCTGTACTAGGTGTGTGTTTTGGTCATCAGTTAATGGCTGAGGCATTTGGCGGCCGGGTCGAAAAGTCGGATAATGGACGCGGAATTGGTGTACACGAACACTTTCTTACCAAGCCGGGCAAAGAGGTATTTGAAGGGATGCTATCCATTCGTCTGATGGCCGCGCACCAGGATCAGGTCATTGAGCCTCCTGTCGAGGGAAGCCTTCTGGCGACCTCGTCTTTCTGCAAATATGCGGCATTTTCATATCGTCCATCCGGACTCTCCCTTCAAGGCCATCCGGAAATTTCGCCAGACTATGAACGCCACATCATCCTGAAATGGCAAAAGGATGACCCCATAAATACGGAGAAGGTAGAGGAGGCGCTGCACATTCTCAATTCTATGCAGTCTGATGCCTTAAAGATCAAACCGATATTGTCTCGGTTCTTAACCGGTAGGCTTACACTCTAACAGCCATTGACGAAGCCCCGCTAGGGGATATGTGTCATAGGAGTGTTACAGCCCGCAATGCTGCAATAGCGGATACCCCTTTTCCAACGCAAAAGTGACCACAGGCGCAACGTGTCGCGAGGCATGAAACGCCGCGCTTCCCAAATAATCGCCAACGTGATTAAGCGCTGAATGTCCAAATGGAATAACGTCGAGCTTATCGGCCAACTGGTAAAAAGGCGTCGACAGTGCTTTGCGCCCTTCCGAGTATTGGTCGCCGATAATCCTGTGGAAAGGAATGGTAATCCCTCGCCCTGAAGGATTGCTAACCATTAGCTGTTTGTACGCGGTAACCTGCCGCGAGGCCATGGCGAATGCACCATAGGCGTAGGCGACGATCCAGCTCCCAACAATTGTCCCTGCCACGAGTTGGGCGGCTGTACAAACTCTGTGAGGCGTTATTTGACTCGCCACCTTTTCAAAATCAACCTTATGCATATTTTATCGCAGATACTTTTTGGCGTTAACGGCAATTTTTTCTAGGCGTCGCCTCACTGGGGTTAGTACCATGGCGGTTAGAGTACAACCTACGGCGCCTATAAGCAGCAGAATCTCTTGCTTATGGTTCAGGGGGACGCTCATCTGATAATAACCCCCGTTTTGTGCGAACAAGCTAGAGCTTATTTGCTGCGGAGATAAATTGTCAAAAGCGCTTCGGTGTAGCTTACTGACAAAATGGCTACAATGGTCAGACTCATGCTGGGCCAAAGGCTGCTGCGAGGAGTTTGCGGGGGTCCAGTTATAATCAGGGAAAATTATATGCGAGGCTAATAACCTGTTATTAGGGTCAGGATCAACAGGGGCATTTGCGGTGGTTTCGGAATTTAAGTGCTCGGACATTTCATTATCCTTTTTCGGTGAAAAGCTAATTTTAGTTCTTTATTTCGTCATCTGGTTCGTTAAAGGAATATATCAGATACAAATTCTTTCTTAATACTTTCATATGTTGAGTCCGGTATTAACCTAGACTTTCCCCCCGATTTTCACTAAAAAACAACCTGTGAAAAGGCGTGGAAGGCGTTCTTCAGTCAAACAATACCCCGAAGAAGCCGCACCACACCCCGCAGATTTGCGGTAGGGGGAAGCGATTTTCCCATCACATTGGTTGGCTTTTTGCACGCCCGGTCAGGCGTGCCTAAAGCCGTTGTCACATTAAAACAAGGAGCACAGCATGGCTAAAGAAGTCATCGGCTACATCAAGCTTCAGGTCCCCGCCGGATCGGCGAACCCGTCGCCTCCGATTGGCCCCGCGCTCGGTCAGCGCGGTTTGAACATTATGGAATTCTGCAAGCAGTTCAATGCCAAGACGCAAGGTCTGGAAAAGGGTATGCCCATTCCCGTCGTCATCACGGCGTTTTCCGACCGCAGCTTCACCTTCATCACGAAGCAGCCGCCGAATTTGTATTTCATCAAGAAGGCCGCGAAGATCGAGAAGGGCGCCAACACTCCCGGCACCCAGACGGTCGGCACCATCACGATGGCGCAGGTTCATGAAATCGCCCAAAAGAAAATGGCCGATCTCAACGCCAACGACATCGAGCACGCCGCCCAAATGATCATCGGTTCCGCCCGTTCGATGGGCATCACGGTTGTGGAGAAGTAAGATGAGCGGAAAGAAAATTCGCAACGTTGCAAAGAACGTCGATCCCAACAAGGCCTATGCCCTGTCGGAAGCCGTGAAGCTGGTTCTCTCGAACAGCAAGCAAACTTCGCGCAAGTTCAATGAATCCGTTGAAATCGCGATCAACCTGAACATCGACACAAAGCAGTCCGACCAAACTGTCCGTGGCGTTGTCTCGTTGCCCGCAGGTACGGGTAAAACCGTGCGCGTCGCAGTCTTCGCCAAGGGCGAAAAGGCTGATGCCGCCAAGGCGGCAGGAGCCGATTTTGTCGGTGCTGACGATTTGGCTGAAGCCATTTTGGGCGGCAAGAGCGACTTCGACCGTGTTATTGCGTCTCCCGACATGATGGGCGTCGTCGGTAAGCTCGGTAAGGTGCTCGGCCCTCGTGGATTAATGCCAAACCCGAAGCTCGGCACGGTCACGCCAAACGTTGCCGACGCCGTCAAAACCGCCAAGGCCGGATCGATTGAATTCCGCGCCGAAAAGGCAGGCATCGTGCAAGCCGGTATCGGCAAGGTCAGCTTCTCCGAAGCCGACATTCTTGCGAACGCAAAGGCTTTCGTCGCCGCGATCGTCAAGGCTCGCCCAGCGGGTGTCAAAGGCACCTACTTCAAGCGTATTAGCCTTTCGTCGACGATGGGCCCCGGCGTGAAGGTGGATCTCCCGTCCGCCCTCAACGAAGGAGCATAAAAGAACGAAGCAGGAGGGTAGGGCAGATGTTCCCGATAGAAACAGCTCCTGTCGAGACGCTGCCTCCCTCTCTGCAACGCGAAGCTTCGCGCCTCGTAAAAGGCGCAGCTACAAGAGAAACCCCTTTTTTTATCCATCTCCTCGGAAGTCCCGCCGCAGGCAAATCCTCTTTCGCTCGCGCACTATCAAAAAACTTTCCTAACCCTGTGCCAACACTCATAGCTTTCGACCGCATTATGGAGTCGATGCCAGAGTACAAAGCCGAAAACGACATCGTAAAAGCGTTCTCCTTATATGAACTCCCGGCCCGTGCCGCCGGATACGTAGTGCTCAAGAACCTCATCGACAAAAAAGCAGACATTCTTCTCGACCACACCGGCTCGCGCCCCGACCATGTGGAAATGCTCAAGCATACAAAAGCGCTAAACTACAGAATTCTTGTCATCCGGATCGTCGCCGAGAAAAGTACAGCCAAGGAGCGTATTGGCAAACGCCAAGCCTTAGAAGGCCGCCACACGCCCATAAGCTATGTCGATGAGCGCGATCGCATCATTACATCTCTTATCCCTGCCTACCGCAATGTCGCCGAGTTTTACACTGAAGTTGCGAACGATGGGCATTCGGACAATCCGGAAAGTGTTTTTGCAGAATCATGCGAAAAGATTGTCGGGATTATCGACCTCCTAAAAAGCCCAAAGAGCGCCTGAAAGACAGGGGTTTGCCCACATTGGGCTTTGTTTCGTGCATAGCCGCTTGCGCCGAAACGTCCATAACGGCATAGTGGTTTGGGATTCTCCGCGCGATTCGCGCATGTCCGTGACGGGATTAGTAAAAATGAAGCAGCACCTTCGCTCGATAAACCTGGCTTTGATAGCGGCTTTGGTTGGCGTCGTATCCGGTATTGCGCCTCAGGCGCGCGCGGACGACTTGCCGTTGGCCCAAAAGTCTCCTCTCACGGGCGTGGCCTTCGAAGACCTTCCGTTCCAACTGCCGGTCGAGCGCAACTTCCAAATGGCTCTTCTTGGCGTAAGCAGCGGCATCGGTCGCAGTTGCGGCAAGATGGAAGCCTACGGCTGGCGCATGGACCAAAGCGAGCAGGAGCGCGTTAACCGTATATTCAAGTCCACCGTCGAGAGACTGAGCGCTGCCGGATATACCGTGACACCCGAGAGCGTCAAAGGCCAAACGAAGGACATTACGCTCTTTACGGCGGACAGCAACAACAAGCACTTTATGTATTTGTGGTCTGCAGCAGATCGCGGCTTGGTGCTGAATGTGTGCGAAACGAACCAGCCAATCTCCGCGACCCACAGGCATCCAGCGACCCCTTCGGTTGAAGTATTCCCGCTTCCCACCGATCCGCCGCCTCCGACCACGCTAACCCTGATTAAGTCATCCAAGCCGGGCAAGTTCGTGGGCGAGAAGTTTTCGCCGACGGGAAAGTGGATCGGCGGCTATAAGTGCGATCAGGGCTACACGGGAGGTACGCTGACTATCACCTCGATGAGCGGGGAAAACTTCAAAGGCAAATTCGAATTTTACCCCACCGAGAGAAACCGTGCGGTGCCCGGCGGCTCTTATGAAGTCTATGGCCAGTACGATAAAGGTTCTCGCCGCATCCTCATCAATCCGGGCCGTTGGATTAAGCGCCCGAAGGGCTTTTTCAATACGGTGATTGTCGGAAGCTTTGACGCTGCGCAAAACTCGTTCAGCGGGCTTTTCCAAGGCATTAAGGGCTGTACAAGCTTCGAAGCGCGCCGCAACGGCGTCGGAGCGAAGCTCGCCAAAAAGGTGACGGAGCCAAAGACACTCGCTACTGAATCGAAGAAAAAAGCCAAAAAGGTCAAGAAGCCCAAAGCCGGCATAGCTCCCGCATCCAACAGTCTATCGACCCAAGATGCGATTCCTCCCGCTGATGTCGGGATTGTGGTGACGCCAAGCGGCGCTCCGCTGCCCACAACTGTTACAGACCCCGCGCCGAAAGCCGCCGCGCCCGCACCCGCTCCGGCTCTGGCAACCGACTCGGGCAAACCCGCCCCGACCGGAACTTCGGCCCCAGCCGCATCGGCTGCTCCGGTTACGCCAGCCCCTGCGTTGCAGCCCACAACCGTCGCCCCGGTTTCGGACAAACCGGCTATCGCGCCCGCAGCGCGTACCCTCCCAGTCGGCAAAATCCCGCCCGGTACAGTCCCAGCCTTTGTCCCTCCATCTCCGGATGAGGCAAAATAAAAGCAGGACTAAACAGTATCTCCTCTCCGCCGCTCTGCGGGGGCGAGGAAAGTCCATCGCAAAGAGATGGGAACGTGAGGTCGTACCGCCGTCCCCCCGTCTAACTCCCAACCTAACCGTTAGTCATTTTGGCGAAAGCTGAACTCAGAGACGTGTGGCATAAGACTCCCCCAACTCCCTCAAACACAGCTCCTGCAAAGAAGTTTGCCCACTCCCACTCCGTTATCCTCGGTGCCTCGCAGCGGCGACCGGGGATCAGTTTTTTTAGTTTCCTCATGAAAGTGTCTCAAGGAAAATGAATGAATGCCAAGGACTTAGCCATTGGTGATGGAATGTTGTGACAATTTAATGCAAAAGAAAACGTTTTAGAAGATAATGAACAGATAATTAGTTTCTATTTTTTAACATTATTAGAGCTATCTCATGGGATCTATAGCCGAAACGGTTTCTAATACGAATGCAAGCGTTGGAACGCCGACTGTTGAGGAATTCCTCCGACTTAGTGACGCTGCCTACACGGGTGAAACCCCAGAAGGTTGGCGCATTATCGCCGAGCAAATCAATGAATCGACGGGTATGCATGCCGTCGCATACCAAGATGAACTTAAGAGAATTGTCCTCGCCTATGAAGGAACCAATCCGGGTAAGGCGCTTACGGATCCAAGATTTTTTAGCTCAGAGCTAATTGCCGATAAAGCGATCATGACAGGAGACGACTTTGCCGCAAACAACGGCAGTGTCTCCTTTGCCTTGGACATAGCCAAAAAGTATCCGGATTGCTCGAGTTTTACCACAACCGGACATTCTCTCGGTGGCGAAGAAGCGCAAATCGTCGCACATAAATGTTCTTTCATATCCGGAGGTGCAACCTTTGGAGCACCGGGTGTGCCAAATCTTGATGGGAACGCATCAGGCAACATAGTCAATTTTGTGAATGTGAACGACCCCATCGGAAATTACGTTCCTGAAGGCGCTGCTCACGTAGGCTCTGTTGAGTATATCGGAACGAAGTTGGATACGGTTGAAACCCTTAAAGCAGGCGGAGGAGTTGAGACGCATCTTCTTAAGAGCTATGCCGAGTCATTCAATGTATCAATCGGGGAAACAAGCGCCGAAGAGAGTTCCCTCATGGACAAACTTGGCGGTTTTGCAAACTATCTTCAAAATAAATCGGCGGATAAATTCGATGCCTTAAAAGATCAGGGTGGAAGCGCGCTCGACCCGCTCACCGATTATGCCCGGCGCAATCTCGATCAGCTTGACGATTATGCCCGTCGAAGACTTGGAAGACTTTCAAGCTTAAAAAATGCGGGCGACAACGCTTCTGATCATAATTCGAATTCCGCCAGCGCGCCGGTTCAGGCCGGATTCAATATCCCTGATCAAATTCCAAAAGGGTCTGTTCTTGGTCATATTGTCGATTCTGGAGCCCATGCGCTTTCCTCTGCCCATACAGCGTCAGAGCCAATTTTAAGCGAGCTTAGCAATATTCCCCATTCATCGATGGTCTCGGACATGGTCATGGATGGATTGTCCGGCATTCATACCGTCACTTCGCACATCCCTCTCGGGATCGCGCTGAAGGTCGGCATTGTTGTTGGCGGGATTTACGGAAT
Source organism: uncultured Rhodospirillaceae bacterium (assembly GCA_964559415.1). Lineage (GTDB taxonomy): Bacteria > Pseudomonadota > Alphaproteobacteria > UBA9219 > UBA9219 > CAIXLI01. The sequence continues at coordinate 6,973 of CAZLIG010000014.1, read as the reverse complement.
GTATCGCACTGATATGAAATCGGCTGTGCAAGATATGTCAGAAATCAGCCTCGGAAAGCACCCGAAAGCAAAGGCTTTCTTTGGGACGATCAAACAGAGCGTCAATAATTCTGTGCGTTCGACTTCTAATCGTAGATTTTCCAACCCTAAGAAAAGCCCCCATATGAGCTTAGGGATTTGAAGGCAATCTTGGAACCGAAGTCTTTGCTGATCTTAGACAGCGCTAGCCCATCAGCAGCTTCAAGACTTGTGCTCGATCCACCGCCCAAAGAAAAGTCGAAAGTCTCGGCCCCGTATCCTTCCCAATCAACAGGCTATACACATCCTTAAAGAAATTCCGCTGTGCGACCTTCAGTTCCTTGTCGGCCAATGCCGGATCTTTCGGAATGCTGTAAAGCATCTCATCCAACTGAGCGATTGAAGAAATATTGCCCTTTAAAAACTCGCGAAGCTTTGCAATCTGACCGCGCCGCTTCTCATCCATTCCTTCGGCATACTCCGCATTCGGCTCATCCCTTAAAGCAACGATCTCTTCCGGGTTATAAGTGTTGAGCCAGTTCTTCGCCTTCAACAAACGTTCCGAAATAGACTCCGCGCTGCACGGAATGCCCGATTTCTCCGCAAGCTCAAGCATCTTGTTGCCGTTCCATTGCGTAATCTGCCCAAGCGCAACAGCTTGCTTGAACGCAATCGGGGCAGGGCGGTCCTTTTTCACGCCGCTGAACAGAATGATCTTCTGTTGAGCAGGGGACGCTTCGCTCTTCTGAACTTTTGCAACTTCGCGGTCGAACTCGTCATACTGGCGATACACTTCGGTGTCGAACGCAAGGTTAAAGCTCTGCGTCGGGGGCCTCCGCATATACAGCCACTTGAGAAGCGTAGGCTCGTAAATTTCAAGGAGCTGCGCAGGCGAGATCGCCCCGCCCTTGGAGCCTGACATCTTATCGCCTTTTGTCCCCTGAATGCCGACAAAAAGGTATCCCTGAAACACAGGCGGCTTGCGCCCAAACAGTTCGCGAGAAACAACGGAGGCAACGTCATAGCTTCCGCCGGGCGTCGCATGATCCTTGCCGCCCGGTTCGAAGTTCACGCGCTCCTCGCCCCAGCGCATCGGCCAATCGAGCTTCCACGGAAGCTTAACGACGGGCGTCTCCTTAAAGTCGATCTGCTCAACCTTATCGGTAACTAGGCAGCGATAGGTAAGCTTGGTCCCGCCGTCATACGACAACACCTGAACCTTGTCGGTCCCGGAGAAGCGAGAATAGACAGTCACAGGAAAGTACGTCTCGCGGTAAGTCTCAGGATCAATGCCTTTTTCCTGATTGCCCTTGTCCGTCTTGAACTGGAGCTGAATATCCGCTGCCTTCTTGCGGTTGGCGAGCGCAAACGCAACCTTTTCTGCGTACCGTCCGGACTTGTATTCCTTTGTCTGATAACGGTAGTCGAGCGGAATATCGAGTTCCTTAATGGACTTCTCGAATTCGGCCTCAAACCGCCGCGCATAAGACTCATACTCGCCCTTCGGATCGGGAACTTCCGTCAACGGCATCCCGATATATTTCGCAAAAGACGGATCAATGCCGACCGGAACTTTGCGGAACCTGTCGTAGTCGTCCCATGAGAACAGCAACCGTGCCTTTTTGCCCCGAGCGATTAGCTCGTTCATCACCGCGTGAGACGTTGCGACGTCGCGAAAATTTCCGAAGTGAACGATACCTGAAGGGCTGATGCCTGCCGCGCAGGTGTAGACATCTTCTTCGGGAAACTCGGCCAGAACCTTGTCGGTAACTTTGCCGACCCAAAGCCCGTCTGCTGCGGTCTTTGCCGTTTCATCCAACACCGAAGCTGACGATGTTTTAAATTCTTTCTCTTGAGACACATTTCACCCAAAAACATCTGCGAAGAATCTCCAATATAACTTGCAGAATGCATATTTGAAGCACATTTTGCTGCGTTCGCGAAAAAATGCTGCGACAGCGAAAATACCGCTTTTATTTTCACGAATCTGGTCTAGAAGGGCGATGGAAATAGATGTCAAGAAGTCGAAAAAGAAGCGGAAATGGAACACGTATCTGTCTTGCTCGTACTCGTGATTTTGGCGGGCTTAGCCTTTGATTTTATCAACGGGTTTCACGATGCCTCGAATTCGATCGCCACAGTTGTGGCGACGAAAGTATTAACACCCCGTCAGGCCGTCATTATGGCGGCCTTTTTTAATGTTATCGCGGCGTTCTTCTTCTCAACTGGCGTTGCAAAGACGGTCGGTTCCGGCTTGATCTCCCTTGATGCCGTTACTCCCGAGGTCGTGCTTTGCGGATTGATAGGCGCGACCGCATGGGGAATACTGACATGGCGGTTTGGCCTTCCGAGCAGTTCGTCCCATGCGCTTTTGGGGGGCTATGCGGGTTCGGCAGTGGCTTATCAGATTTTGCGTTCCGGCTGGGCGGATTTTACCTCCCCGATCATTGCCTCGGGATGGATCAAGGTTCTGGCCTTTATCGTGATTGCTCCGGTTCTCGGCCTTGCTATCGCGTTCATGCTTAAAACAGGCCTCAACCGCCTGAGAAAGCATAGGGGAGATAACGCTTGGAGTGAAAAGGTCTACAGAAAAGGCCAGCTTTACTCTGCCGCTTTTTTAAGCCTTATGCACGGAAGCAACGACGCACAAAAGACGGCGGGCATCATCACGGGCGCGCTTGTGGCGTCCGGCGCATTGGCGCAATTCGAAATTCCCATGTGGGTTCTCATGGTTTCTTATGCAACGATGGGGTTAGGAACGCTGTTTGGCGGCTGGCGCATCGTTAAGACCATGGGCCACAGGCTGACAAAGCTCGACGCGAAAAGCGGCGTCTGTGCTGAAAGCGCCGCCGCGATTTCGATCATGATTGCAACAATATTTCACCTTCCAATCTCTACAACGCACGTTGTTACCGGATCGATACTGGGCGTCGGTGCGGCCAACGATGCGAGTAAAGTGCGCTGGTCCACAGGCCGCCGCATTGCGTGGGCCTGGGTCTTTACTATCCCCGCCGCAGCGCTTACAAGCGGAGTCGCAATGACGCTTGTCTATTGGATTAACGGATAACGAATGAAGCTTGCGCGAGCGCTTGTTCTTGCACTCACACTGGCGGTTTTGCCTCTAGTCTCTGCCGAGGCAAAAATTAAAAAGCCTCGCCGCCCGGCGGCAGCTTTGGCTGAGTCCAAACTGGCTCCGTCGCGTATCCCCGTGCTGCCGCCTATCGTCACGACTTACGATGTTTATGTCGGGGGCTTCCACCTTGTAACCTCGACTATCTGGTTCGAAGAACAACGCAATGCTTATCATGTGGTCGTTAAGGCAAACACGCGCGGGTTCTGGGGCAGAATGTTCCCGTGGAATACCTTCTTGGACGCCCACGGCCTCATCGACGGCGACCGCCTCCGCCCGAAGGAATTTTTTACCCGCGATGAATGGAAGAACAAGCCCAAAATCACAAAGCTCCATTTCGACCAACGCGGCAATGTGGTTGCGAAATTCGACCCGCCCAGCAATGACGGAGATCGCCGCGAACCCGTGACCGAAGACCAAAAAAGCGGCTCACTCGATCCCATCACCGCGCTTCTTCAAATGCTCGCGAGCGTGAACGTGAACAAGACTTGCGGCGTGCCGGTTCCTGTTTTCGACGGCAAGCGCCGCTTCGACATCACCGGCAAGGACGCGGGAACCGACTTCACCGACCCCGATGACTACGGCGTCTACAAAGGAAACGCCCGCTTGTGCTCCGCCGACTTCAAAATGATTTCCGGCGAATGGAAAGACCGGGAGCACGCAAAGTTTTGGCAAAAGACAGAAACCGAAGCCGGACGCGAACCGTTCCACATCTGGCTCGCCCCGCCCGCCAAAGGCCTCCCCGAAATGCCGGTGCGCCTCGAGACCGGAAGCATAGCGGGCCTAGTCGTCGTCCACCTCTCCTCATGGCGCTATGCCACCGCCGAGGAAATCAAGGCCCAAGCTGCCCCGCTAGGACCTGTTTCCACAGAAAAACTCGAGCAATAACAGCGAATAGCCCATTGGCTTTAGAACCAATTGCTGATACTTTCCGCCCATAGTTCCGCGGGCATGACGGAACTGGTAGACGTACAGGACTTAAAATCCTGAGCCAGCAATGGCGTGCCGGTTCGATTCCGGCTGCCCGCACCATTTCCCTCATCTGCCTTGATCTGCCCACACTTTGGTGCAAGAAGATTCGGACTGTCTTTACTTAAGAAAGTCGAGGATATCTCATGCCTTCATACCGCTCTCAAACGACAATCAAGGGACGAAACATGGCCGGAGCGCGTGGCCTTTGGCGCGCGACCGGAGTGAAAGAAGAAGATTTCGGCAAGCCGATTATCGCCGTCGCCAATTCCTTCACCCAGTTCGTCCCCGGCCACGTCCATCTGAAGGACATCGGCCAACTGGTTGCCCGCGAGATCGAAAAAGCCGGAGGCATAGCCCGCGAGTTCAGCACCATCGCCATCGACGATGGCATCGCAATGGGCCACGACGGAATGCTCTACAGCCTGCCCTCCCGAGAGGTGATTGCCGACAGCGTTGAGTATATGGCCAACGCGCATTGCGCCGATGCTCTGGTCTGCATCTCGAACTGCGACAAAATCACGCCGGGAATGCTTATGGCATCTCTTCGCCTCAATATCCCCACGATTTTCGTTTCCGGTGGCCCGATGGAAGCCGGAAAGGTCAAGATCAAGGGCCAAACCCGCGCCGTTGACCTTATCGACACTATGGTCGCCGCCGCCGACGACAAATACACTGACGATGAAATCAAGGAATTGGAACGACTGTCGTGTCCAACTTGTGGCTCTTGCTCGGGCATGTTCACTGCTAATTCCATGAATTGCCTCATGGAAGCCTTGGGCTTCGCCTTGCCTGGGAACGGCACGATGCTTGCGACCCATGCGGCTCGGCGGGGTTTGTTTGAAGAAGCTGGCCGCAGGATCGTCGACATGACAAAACGCTATTACGAGCAGGGGGATGAGAGCGTCCTCCCGCTAAGCATCGCCACGTTCGAGGCCTTCGAAAACGCCATGACCCTCGACATAGCAATGGGGGGTTCGACGAACACGGTGCTTCATCTTCTTGCCGCCGCCAGCGAAGCCAAGGTCGATTTTACCATGCGCGACATCGATCGCCTTTCACGAAAAGTGCCGTGCATATGCAAGGTGGCTCCTTCGGTATCGAACGTCCATCTTGAAGACGTGCATCGCGCCGGAGGGATCATGGCAATTTTGGGCGAACTTGACCGTGCCGGGCTGCTTCACAATGAGCTTCCCACCGTCCACGCGCCAAAGCTTCGTTTTACCCTCGAAAAATGGGACGTCCGACGCAAGCCGACCGATGACGTTGTGAAGTTCTACAAAGCTGCTCCCGGCGGAGCCTTGACCCAAACGGCATTCAGTCAGGAGAACCGCTACACCGAGCTCGACCTCGACCGTGAAAAGGGCGCAATCCGCGATTTTGACCACGCGTTCTCAAAGGATGGCGGCCTAGCTGTCCTTTATGGAAACCTTGCGGAAGACGGCTGCATCGTGAAAACCGCCGGCGTCGATGAAAGCATCTTGAAATTCTCCGGCCCTGCAAAGGTCTTTGAGAGCCAAGACGCCGCTGTCGAAGGAATTCTCGGCAACAAGATCACAGCGGGCGACGTCGTGATCGTTCGCTATGAAGGCCCGCGCGGAGGCCCCGGAATGCAGGAGATGCTGTACCCGACGAGCTACATTAAGTCGAAAGGTCTCGGCAAATCATGCGCACTTATCACCGACGGCAGGTTTTCAGGCGGAACATCCGGCCTTTCCATCGGTCACGTCTCGCCGGAAGCTGCCGAGGGTGGAGCTATCGCGCTGGTTGAGGATGGAGATATCATCGAAATCGACATTCGGGCGCGCGCGATCCATCTCAAAATCCCTCGCGAGGAGTTCGCTCGTCGCCGCGATTCAATGGAAGCGCGTGGCGATAACGCATGGAAACCTGCGTTGGAACGCAAACGCCGCGTTTCACCCGCGCTAAAGGCCTATGCCGCCTTCACAACGAGCGCTTCCCGAGGAGCGGTCCGCGTCGTCCGTTAAAATGGGTACAGATGAAGGATATCGAGCTGGTCCAATGGACCGGCTCGATTGTTATCTGTATATGCTGATTAATCAAAATCCGGCTTAAGGCTAACAACGTAAATCACTTTTTCATCCCTTTCGGGCACCGCAGGCGGATGCTTTATATGGGAGGTCAATAAACGTTGATAATCGTGAAGAGGCCCAATTCTCATGATGGGCATAAGAATAGATCGCATAAAGTCCTTCCCGAGCGGTTTGATAAAGTTTGCCAGCTCCTTCTCATAACGCATCCCAACGGGACTTCCGTGCAGGCAGCCTTTTTTGAGAACGACCGAATAGTCTTTCCAGCCATCGACAAATCTTCCGATGCTCGAATGTTCCTTGTCTCGTCTTAAAGCAAAGGAGATTGGGTGGCCCGAAAACAGACGCTTGGGCTGCAGCCCATAGGAAGGAAACTGCATCTCCCTTACGGCATAATCCTCGGGGTCGTCGACTTGGTCAGGGAAGGAAGTCTTTAGTTCGCCAGCCCACGCCACATGGGTCTTTGCCTGAGGGTTCTCCAGAGCAAGAACGGCATCTTTGCCCGTGTGAAAGATATGGACATGAAGTTTGTCCGATATTTCGAGTCTGCCTCCGAGCATTTTCTGTGCCGCTGCGCGGTAATCGCTTTGTGCGGGTGTTTGAGGAATTTCCTTAAGCGGAAACATCGGCGGGATCTCAAGCGCAGGATTTGTCTTTGCCGCAAATCGAAGCGCATCGCATATTAGGGGCGCATCACCTAAAAGCGGCGCATGGCACTGAGGAGGTATTTTGCTGAGAATCGCGTATCGATCTTCTCGTTTTGCGGAATGAACCAGCTCATCATCCATAGGCAAACCCCGAACAG
>CAZLIG010000013.1:0-20792 GCA_964559415.1 uncultured Rhodospirillaceae bacterium | reverse complement strand
TCGATTGGCTGACCGCATCGTGCTCCAGACCAGAGGAATCCGTTGTGGCCCAAGTTGATCCGCTCATTTCCGTTGTCATTCCGTTGCTCGATGAATCCGGCAATGTGTTGCCGTTGATTGAGGAAATCGCGGCGGCTCTCGAAGGATATGCCGTCGTGGGTCAGGCTTATGAGATTGTTTGCGTGGATGACGGGAGTACCGATGCTACCGCCAAGGAAGTTTTGGAGGCTCGCGAGAAGAACCCGCATATCAGGCTTATTAAGCATTCCAAGAGACTTGGAATGAGCGCGGCGATACGCAATGGGGTCCGGCGCGCGGCGGCTCAATGGATTATGACGATAGACGGGGATCGGCAGAATGATCCTGCCGATGCGCCTCGGTTGCTCGATCTCGCGTGGATGAAGGGCAGGGATCGCAAGGTTCTTGTGGCTGGCATTCGCGTCAATCGGCGTGACACGGTTGGGAAGAGGCTTGCCAGCAGGTTTGCGAATAAAATCAGGAAGTCGCTGCTGAACGATAACTGCCCGGATACCGGATGCAGCTTAAAGGTTTTCCTCCGCACCTCTTATCTTGAACTGCCGTTCTTTAGCGGGCTTCATAGGTTTATGCCTGCGCTGCTTAAGCTTTATGGGCATGAGTGCGTGTTTACGCCCGTTAACGACAGGCCCCGCTCTTACGGGATGTCGAAGTCCGATTTCATCGGGCGTGCGGTGCGGGGGACTTATGACCTCTTTGGGGTCATTTGGCTTATTCGGCATACGCCTGCGCCGGAACGCGGCGAAGAGGTCTAGCAAGCTTGACAAAGAAATGGGGATATCCGCCCTTCGTGAGGATGCCGGGTATTTCTACAGTTGCCGAGGATTGCCTTTTGATGTGTAGTTCATAAAAACACAACCTTATGTGGCATTTTTTGTAATTAAATAATGATTTTTTTACTTTTGGGGTCGTGAAACTATTTTCCAGTTTTGGTGCCTAGCGCTAAATGCATTAGTCTCAATAGCACCTGAATTTACTAAATATTTTGGAAGGTGTTATTATGGAATTTGATGCATTGCTAGGCTTGTCACGTCTTGAGGCTAATACGGAAGAGCAAGGATCGCTTGCGGAAGCCCGGACCTCTTTCGCCTTCAGCCGCATCGCGTGGAAGGACGAGGCCGAGGAAGATCGCAACTACAATTACGTTTGCGATCGAAAGAAGTCAAATGTCTCAGTTCTTCCGGTTCAGGCTCTCGCTTTAAATGCAGAAAACGCGGTCGAGGTACTGGCTCCTTTCGTAACCAATCATCTTCACCAGATCGAAGCTCAAGGGCAGCGGGTTTCCGATATCGTCGGGTTCACGATTTTTCACAAACCCGAAAACTGCATGGAGGAGAACAAGATCAAGGTCTTCTTTGCCGATTCGATTGTTATGAGTTCGAGGGACCAGTTTATGTGCCTGGGCTACAACCATGGGGTAAGGGAAGGTTTCCCTGTGGGGATCGCTAAGGATCTTTTGAAAACGTATAATTCCGACGCGCCGCGTTGGCATCCGTTTGGTCTCTTTGATGAGCAGAACAAGAAAAATATTGAATTAGCTCTCGAAAAGCATCCAAACGCAAAAGCTGTTGTTCGATATGAAGAGGTTGCGGACAGGGGCGGGGTGAAGAAGCAAACCGTCGCGGCCGTGGAAGACGATGCCTATATTGTCCATCGCAGATCGGGGCAGATTGTCGGTTGGAAGGGCAGGTTGGCGACACCGGCGTACATCTGATTTCAGGTGGATATCCCAGCGTTTTATGTCGGGCAGGGGTTTAACCATTCTCCGGCGCGGTCTGAGGATTTTGTGTTTGGTAGCCGTCTTTTTGGATGCTTTCGCTTGACAATCGGCGGCGATTCCTTCATTAAGCCCCCTTCGCGGGTTCTGTTCTTTTTGTTACAGAAACGAACGCAGTCGCGTTAATTATTAAAAAGGCTAGACATCATGTTCGCAGTGGTCAAAACCGGCGGCAAACAATACAAAGTTGCTCAAGGTGACGTTATTCAAGTTGAAAAGCTTCCGGGCGAAGCCAATGCCAAGGTTGAGCTCGCCGAGGTTCTGATGCTGTGCGACAACGGCAAGGTTACCGTCGGCGCGCCGTTCGTAAAGGGCGCTTCGGTTGCGGCCGAAGTCGTCGAGCAAAAGCGCTCCGCCAAGCTTATCGTTTTCAAGAAAAAGCGCCGTCAGAACTATCGCCGCAGGAACAACCATCGGCAGGAATTCACGGTTCTCAAGATTACCGGAATCAAGGGCTAACAGGAGTATACAATGGCTCATAAGAAAGCAGGCGGATCATCCCGCAATGGTCGCGACAGCGCAGGCCGCCGTTTGGGCGTCAAGCTGTATGGCGATCAGAAGGCTATCGGCGGCAACATCATCGTTCGTCAGCGTGGCACCAAGATTTTTGCCGGAGAGAACGTTGCGATGGGCAAGGATCATACCCTTTTTGCCAAGGTCGAGGGCGTCGTCAAGTTTCGCGAGAAGAGCGGCAAGACCTACGTTTCGGTCGTTGCCGAGGCGGCTTCCGAAAAGTAATCGGGGTTCATTCTTCGTTTGGTTTGAAAAATGCACTGCGGCGATGCCGTGGTGCATTTTTGTTATTTGCACGCCTTCGCGGAGATTGAGTTATATTTTGTTTGGGAAACGACGATAGTGTTTTATGCCGTGCAGACGCGCGGCGATGGATTTCTTTCGCGGGAATGACGACTTTTGGAAAGATGGGCTGCCATGAAGTTTCTTGATCAAGCCAAGATTTATGTTTCGAGCGGGGCCGGGGGGCGCGGGTGCTGTAGCTTTCATCGCGAGAAGTACATCGAGTTCGGCGGGCCTGACGGTGGGAATGGCGGCAAGGGCGGCGATGTGATCTTCGAGGCGGCGTCCAACCTCAATACGCTCATCGACTATCGGTATCAGCAGCATTTTGCGGCCGGAAATGGGCGCGGCGGGGCGGGGCGCGACAGGAGCGGGCTTAACGGGAAGGAGCTTGTGCTTAAAGTTCCTGTTGGGACGCAGGTTCTGGCCGAGGACAAGGAGACAGTCCTTTATGATTTGAGCGAGCCGGGGCAGCGCGTGCTGTTTCTGAAGGGCGGGGATGGCGGATTTGGGAATGCGCATTACAAGTCGTCTACCAATCAGGCTCCCCGGTATTGTACGCCGGGGTTTCCGGGGGAGGAGCGGGAGGTTTGGCTTCGGCTTAAGCTTATTGCGGATGCGGGGCTGGTGGGGATGCCTAATGCGGGGAAGTCGACTTTTCTCGCGGCCGTGAGCGCGGCAAAACCAAAAATCGCAGATTATCCGTTTACTACCATTGCACCTAATTTGGGGGTTGTGAAGGTTGGGGAGAAGAATGACGGGACTTCGTTTGTGCTAGCTGACATTCCGGGATTGATCGAGGGAGCCCATGAGGGACATGGGCTTGGGGATCGATTTCTTGGGCATGTTGAACGGACGCGCGTTCTGCTTCACCTGATCGATGGAACAGACGACGATGTGGTTGCGAACTACAAGACCATTCGCAATGAACTCAAGGCCTACGGAGCGGGGCTTTCGCGGAAGCCGGAGATTATTGCGCTGAACAAGGCGGATGCGCTCGACAAGGACGAGGTCAAGAAGAAGGTTGCGGCCCTTAAGCGGGTTAGCCGGAAGCCGATTTATGTAATTTCGGCTGTGGCGCATACGGGGGTTAAAGAGGTTCTTCACGAACTCGCGAAGAGGATTAAGAAGAAGGCATAGGGCATTATATTCTCACATGATCTCCGTTCGCACTTTACCTTTATTTCTTTTTAAGCGTCTGGCGTTTCATCGACCTTCATTTTTTAGGGCTTTGGGATAAAGTTTTTTATCTCTTTGATCTCATTGTGGAGGTGTAATGCCCTTTCGTCGCGTGTCGGATGAGGTTCTTAACGATTTCAGGGTGAAATTAAACGCACAGCGCCATTATTTTGCTGATGTGCTGCTTTCGGGGGTCATGTTGGCGGTTGGGGGGTGTTTACCCGACGCTTCCGGCGTTATCCGCGACTCCTCTCGAACCTGCAAGGAGATTTTCGGTTCTCGTGCGGTGGTTAAACCGGGGAAGGTCGTTTCGACAATAGGCTTTACTGGTGATGGAAAGACTTGGTCAACGGATGGGGTATTCCCTGTTTATGGAAGGAAGAAAAGACTTTGGTTCGACACGAAGAATGGCGAGGTTGTCATTCACCAGACCGATCAAGAGACAAGCGAGGGGACTAGTCGGTCTTTTGAAATCTCCTTTTATGCGAAAGATATTTTAGGGCGAAAGAAGAGACTTGGAGAGATTACGCGCGAAGAAAGTGTGAATCTAGCGCCATGGAGGAAAGAGGGCGTTTGCCGACGCCTTAGGGCAGGCTTTGATCCCGATCCTCGCTTTAGACTTTGATGCCCCGTCTTCGTCGGTTTCGATTTTAAGGGGGGGTGAGGATGTTTCTTTAATGCACTGATTTGTTTTTGGAAAAGGTGTTATTCGAAACTTGTTTTTTGGGAGGGCCGCTTGAGCGGGCGATAGGTTAAGGCCAGAATTGGGCGACTCAACGGGCGAATCTCTTTGTTTGGGGAGCTTTAGGACTCCGGTCGAGGTAGAGGCGGGGTTATCCAGAGCTTATTTGCTATGGGGCGCAGTGCCTTAAAACTGCTCGCGAATGCCAGGCATGAGCAAAACGCTTTAACGATTTGATTTCGTTCGCGATCTCCGTTCAGCGTAAGGTGCACATGCCAGGTGTCTTTCCTCAGATCGGAAAATTTGTCGAACATTTCGCCTGCGCAGGCCTCAAAATTGGGTGATTTAGAGAAATACTTTGCTTTTTTTGCCGCAAAAATGGCCTCCAGTAGATCGTCGTCGGTGACGTGCAAGCCATCCCGGAACCTTCGGACCTGCCAGCCGCAGTGGGGGCGGGACATGAGTTTTTCGGCGGCCGTTTGTTTCAATGCGACCCGTTTGGACATATAGGCGTAAGCCTCTTGAAGGGATGCCAAGTCTTCCTTCTCTTTGTCCGAAAGAGTGCTGATCACTTTCATAAAAACTCCACAATACCCGCCTAAAAGACTTGAATTGCCGAATGGCGCTCAAGGATCATAGCCATCTAAGTGCGTGTACTTCCACAATTATGTTGCTTTCGTGGAGGGGGGTGAAAAGATTCTGTAAAAATTCTTGGTTGCTCTTGGGGGGCATTCCGTTTATTATGCGTTCGCCGACCGCCTTTACGCGATGGTTCGCGTGACGGATTGAAGACAGGAGAATTAAACGTTTATTCCTCTCTGTCGGATGCAACTAAAGATGCGGCCTCGCCTTGCCGTTGCAGGACACGAGGCACGCAATGTTTCGGACCCGCCCTTTTGGGCAGTCCGGTGAGCGACAACCAATTTGCCGACGCTGGCGCGAAAGGTTTCTATCCCACCTTTTAGGCGACGTGTCGGCGGGAGATTAAAATGACGAAGCGTATGTTGGTGGATGCAACGCATCCGGAAGAAACGCGTGTAGCTATTGTCGATGATCGCCGTCTTGAAGACTTCGACTTCGAAAGCGCAAGTAAGAAACAATTAAAAGGCAACATCTATCTGGCCAAGGTCGTGCGTATTGAGCCGTCCTTGCAGGCTGCCTTTGTTGAATACGGGGGTAACCGTCACGGGTTCCTGCCTTTCACCGAAATTCATCCGGATTATTTCCGCATTCCGGTTGCCGACCGCCCTCATGACGAGGAGGGGGACGCAGAGGAAGATTCCGATAGCGATAACGATATTTCGCCTGAGGCTTATGCCGAGGAAATGAAGGCCTATCAGGCCGAAGTCCTAGAGCATGACGAGGAACACGGCCATGTTCAGGAGGGGGCGACCTCTCTTGAGCCGATAGAACCCGTTGAAGGGGTTGCCGGTACGCAGACTGAGCCTCAGGTGGGTTCGGTTCCGGAAGAGGCCAAACCGGAGGCTGCTCCGTCGGCGGATCAGCCCTTGGGGATGCGCGAGACTTCAGATGCAGCGGAAGGGGCTGGCGCGGAGAATCCGATGCCGCAACCTTTGGGTGCCGAGGCCGATGGCGATCTTGGGCTTATTACCGATTTTGGGAATGCGGTGGTTGAACCCGTGTTTACCCCGGCTCCGGTTGAGACGGTGGGTGGCCAAGGGGCCGACGTAGAAATAGAAGAGCGGGTACGCCGCCAGCGGATGCCGCGCTATAAGATTCAAGAAGTCGTCAAGCGCCGCCAGATCATGTTGATTCAGGTGGTTAAGGAAGAGCGCGGGAATAAGGGTGCGGCGTTGACATCCTTCCTCTCGCTTGCGGGACGCTATTGCGTGCTTATGCCCAATACGGATCGCGGCGGCGGGGTTAGCAGGAAGATTACGAGCCATCAGGATCGTCGGAGGATGAAGGAAATCCTCGATAAGCTTGAGACGCCCGAAGGCATGGCTGTCATTTTGCGCACCGCCGGGATGGAGCAGGATACCGGAGAAATTCAGCGCGATCTTGAGCATCTTTTGCGGCTCTGGAATAGCATTCGCGAGCAGACGCTTGTTTCGACGGCGCCGACGCTTATTTATGAAGAAGCCAATCTTATCAAACGGTCCATCCGCGATCTTTATTCGGCGGATGTAGCGGAAGTTCTTGTCGCGGGGAAAAAGGGGCATGAGCTTGCGCATGAGTTCATGCGCTCCATCATGCCGGAGGCTCAGGACAAGGTTAAGCTTTACGAAGACCCTGTGCCTCTTTTCTTTCGATATAACGTCGAGAAGCAGATCGACCAGCTTTACAGCCCGGTCGTTCAACTTAAGTCCGGCGGGTATATCGTTATCAACCCTACCGAAGCACTGGTTTCCATCGACGTGAACTCGGGGCGCGCGACGCGCGAACGGCATATCGAGGGCACGGCGCTTAAGACCAACCTGGAGGCGGCGGACGAAATTGCCCGGCAGCTCAGGTTGCGCGATTTGGCTGGGCTGATTGTTATCGATTTTATCGATATGGAAGACGGACGCAACAATGCAGCCGTTGAACGCCGGATGAAGGAGGCCATGCGGTTCGACCGTGCGCGGTTGCAGATCGGGCGGCTTTCGGCTTTTGGGCTGATGGAGCTTTCGCGCCAGCGGTTGCATCCAAGCCTTACGGAAATCAATTTCGAGAAGTGCCCGCACTGCAGCGGGGTGGGGATGGTTCGATCGGTTGATTCGTCGGCTATTTCGATCCTCAGGCAGATCGAGGAGGAAGGCATTCGTCAATCAGGCGGCGAGATGGTTCTTCATGTGCCGACCAATGTGGCCCTTTATATCCTTAATCAGAAGCGCGCGGTTCTGCACGACATCGAGACCCGGTATAATCTTCAGGTCTATCTGCACAGCGACGATACGCTAGTGCCGCCGGATTGCCGCCTTGAACGGTCGAAGGCCGGGAAGGATGACAAGAAGAACTCCGGGCCTGCTGTTGATAGCGATCATATATTTTCCGATGAGAGCAGCGAGTCCGAGGCTCCCGAGCCGCCGCCGCAGCGTGCCGAAAGCGAACAGCGCAATGGGCGGCGTCGTGGCCGGTTTGGGCGCGGACGGAATCGCGACCGCCAGAACGCCCAGCCTCAGGTTACGGCTTCGGTCGAGCTTCAGCAGGCACAGGTCGAGCCGAACGGGAATGTCGTTCCGGTCGAGACAGTGCCTGAGGATAACATCGGAAATATTTCTTCTCCCGTCGAGAACAACGGGGAGAACGGCTTTTCTGCGACGGTTCAGGATCAGGACGGGCATCGCCAGCGCCGCCGAGGACGCCGCGGGGGACGCGGTCGTCGTGGCGGGCGGGAAAGGGGAGATTCCCGGTATGATTCCAACAGGGATCAGGATCGGCAGCCTTCTTATGGAGCGCCCGAGTCGCAGATTGGATATACGGCACAACCCATTCCGGTCAGCGTGCATGATCTCGATACGACGCCCAGGGATACGCGGATGCAGGTGACGCCTTCGGCTTCTCCGGTTCATCAGGCGGCTCCAATTCCGCACGATCATGCGGCTACGGCTTATACCCCTCCGCCGGTTCCGGCGAAGCCAACGACTTTTGCACCTCCTCCTTCGCCTTATGAGGTTACGAATCCGGAGACGGATAAGCCTAAGGGCGGTTGGTGGCGGAGGCTTACCGGTCAATAACACCGCGTTTTCGGCATGAAGAAAAAGGAAAAACCCGCTCCAGTTTCGGAGCGGGTTTTTTCGTCGGAGGGAGGCTCCGGGGAGCTGGTCTTTTAATGCGGTGCGTGTTCGTTGGTCGATTTGGGGAGGACGGCGTTTTAATACGCGGAGTGGCGCTTTTTTAGAGGTATATTCGTTTCGATGTTTTTCTTGCGATGAGTTTCAATCTTCGGTTGTTTGATCTATCCGATTAGCTAAAAGGACTGGCAGAGGAAGGTTAAAAAGGTTACGAAGCGTTCCGCCTTGCGAGGCGTTTCGATGGGATTATTCAGTAATGGCGGCGACTCTTATTCTTACGGTTCAGAACGGCGTGGTTCGCTTCGGCGAAAAGACGCTGTTTGAGGGGCTTTCGTTCAACATACGAGAGGGGGAGAAGGTCTGTCTTATCGGGAAGAACGGGGCCGGGAAGTCGACGCTGATGAATATCATTACGGGGGTTCGCGAACTCGACGAAGGGATGCGGTGGCAGCTTCAGGGATCGACAATCGGATATCTTCAGCAGGAGGTTGTGCCGAAAGAAGGGCAGACGGTTCGGCAATTTATTTTTCAGGCGCTCAATAATCAGGACGGGAGCCACGACTACAAGATCGACCGCGTTGTGATGCCGCTCGAGCTTAATCTCGAAGACAAGATGACTACGCTTTCTGGCGGGCAGTTGCGGCGGGCTGCATTGGCGCGGGCGCTTGTGGAGGAGCCGAACGTTTTGCTTCTCGATGAACCTACGAACCATCTTGATCTCGATATCATCGAGTGGCTTGAGGGGTATCTCAGACAGTATCGCGGCGCGGTCATGGTGATTAGCCATGACAAGGCGTTTCTTGAGAATGTTTCGAGTCAGGTGTTTTGGCTTGATCGCGGTTGCTTGCGCGTTTGTCCGCGCGGCTTCTCGTTTTTCGACGAGTGGGCGACTATGTTGCTCGAACAGGAAGAGAGGGAGCTTCATAACCGGCAGAAGGTTCTCGATATCGAGGTCGAGTGGGCGAGCAGGGGAGTCAAGGCAAGGCGGAAGAGGAATGTTCGGCGTCTCGATCTGATGAAACAGGAGCGCGAGAAGCTTAGGCATGACAAAAACGCGCTCAAGAGGATGCTTGCCACGATCGAGTTTACGCCAGGCGAGGTGGCGGAGGCGTCGTCGCGCGTGGCGGCGGATTTTCACAACGTTTATAAGTCGTTTGTCGAGGATGGGCGCGAGAGGGTTATTTTTTCGAAGTTCAATCTTCGGATTCTGCGCGGGGACCGGATTGGGATTATCGGTAAGAATGGGTGCGGGAAGACGACATTTCTTAGGATGCTCGTTGGGGAGCTTGAGGCCGATGCGGGGAAGGTGAAGGTCGCGCGCGATTTGGAGTTTTCGTATTTCGATCAGAAGCGCAGGGATCTTGTGCCTCATCATTCGTTGCAGCGCGTGCTTTGCCCGCAGGGGAGCGATTACATCGATGTTATGGGGAAGACGCGGCATGTTTGCGGCTATCTTAAAGACTTTTTGTTCGATCCGAAGATGGTGCAGCATCCTGTGAGCGTGCTTTCGGGCGGTCAGAAGAACAGGCTTATGCTGGCTAAGGTTATGGCTAATCCGAAGAGCCTTTTGATTCTCGATGAGCCGACGAACGATCTCGATATGGATACGATGGATATGCTTGAGGAGATGCTCGCGAACTACAAGGGGACGTTGCTTGTGGTGAGCCATGATCGCGATTTTCTCGATCAGACCGTTTCGAAGGTTTTGGCGTTCGAGGGGGACGGAAAGGTCGATGCGGTGATCGGCGGGTATAAGGATTATCTCGACAAGAAAAAGGGCAAGGCGACGCCTGAAGAGAAAAGTAAGGCGAAGTCTTCGAAGAAAGAAGAGGCGGAGGCGCAAGGGGAAAAGGTTAGGACAAAGCTTACGTATATTCAGGAGTTCGAGCTTAATAGTTTGCCGGGGAAAATCAGGAAGCTTGAGGAGGAGATTGCCTTTTCGGAAAACCGGCTTGCGGATCATGAGCTTTATACGCGCGATCCCGAGATGTTCGATAAGCTGATGCGGAAGCACGCGAAGGCGAAGGCGGAGCTAGGCGCTGCGGAAGAGCGGTGGCTGGAGTTGGAGGAGATGCGGGAGGGTATTGGGAGAGGGGCCTGCCAAGAGGATTGACTTCGAGATGGGGGGCTTCATCTTGCTTGCTCTGCACGATTGTGGAGTTTGTGGCATGATTAAGCAGTTCGAATTTACTCTCGCGTTT
Organism: uncultured Rhodospirillaceae bacterium; assembly: GCA_964559415.1. Taxonomy (GTDB): domain Bacteria; phylum Pseudomonadota; class Alphaproteobacteria; order UBA9219; family UBA9219; genus CAIXLI01. Next base: position 10,385 of record CAZLIG010000013.1, on the reverse strand, counting down.
ATGTTGGTTTTTGCGGCTGCACCTGCTTTGGCAGCTAGGTGAAGACGCAGAGATATTGCGCTCACCCGCCGATTACCGAGTGTCCTTCGTGGATAAGGGTCGATACTTACTCTCCATCGACGTATCCGCTTAACCGATTTAACTTCGGCAGTGTCACCATCAATGTCAATGTTCCTCCGAATGAAACCGGCGAAAAGCGCATAGGGATTCTTAGGTTGGCGGGCGTGCCGATCACCATCGTCCAAGAGTCTTACCATAATCGACTTCATTGCAAAGGCGTCGATTGCGAGTGGGATATGTATCCTCCAGGGTGGTGATCAGGCGGCTCTTACGGCGCGGAGGGCTTCTTCGGCTTTGCTTGTGCCATCGCGGATCGCGACGGCGGCGTCTAGGTCTACCGACACTAGTTGCGAGACGCCTTTTTCGCTCATTGTTACGCCGAAGAGGCGGTCCATATGGGCCATCGTTACGCGTTGGTGCGTGATGATCAGGAAGCGGGCGCTGGTTTCCTGCGAGATGCGTTGGATCAATTTGCAGAAGCGGTCGATGTTGCTTTCGTCAAGCGCGGCTTCGGCTTCGTCGAGGACGCAGATGGGGGAGGGGTGCGTTTGGAAGACCGCGAACAAGAGCGCCAAGGCCGTGAGTGTGCGTTCGCCGCCGGATAAGAGCGACAGGGCTTGCATCTTTTTGCCCGGAGGGGCGGCAAAGATTTCGAGGCCCGCGTTCATCGGGTCTTCGCCATTGATGAGTTCGAGGTAGGCGCGGCCTCCATTAAACAGGCCTTTGAACAAATCCTGGAAGTGCTCGTTGACGGAAGCGAAGGCGGTGTTCAGGCGGTCGCGCGCTTCGGCGTTCAACTGCGAGATGCCTTGGCGGAGTTTTGCGATTCCTGCGGACAGATCGTCTTTTTCTTTTTGAAGCGTGTCGATCTGGTTTTGCATTGCTTCCGCTTCGGTCTCGGCGCGCAGGTTGACCGGACCCATGTTGTCGCGTTCGCGGACGTAGCGTGCGAGGGTTTGTTCCAGCTCCGTTACTTCGGGAAGCGGCTCGTTTTCCTTGAACTCGGCGATGGCGGGGAGGTCTTCAGGGCTGCAGTTCAGCTTTTCCGTCATACGCTCGCGAAGCGTCTTGAAGTGTTCTTCGGCAGCCTGAACAGCGCCTTCGGCTCGGACGCGGGATTCACGCGCTTCGCCCAGCGCGTTTTCATCGCGCTTGAGCTGCTGTTCGACTTCCGCAAGCTTGTTTTCCGTGGCAACCAAGACATCAGCCGCTTGTTTGCGCTTTTCCTCCGCTTCCGACAATTCGGTGAGGAGCGCGGCGCGTTGGGTCTCTAGTTCTGCGGGACGCTTGCGGAGGTCTTCGAGGCGCGCATCGGTTTCCGAGATGCGCGTGGATAAAGAGATCATCTGTTGCTGGGCGGCTGTCAGGCGCGATTGCCATGCCGTCGTTTCGGCAGTGACAATTTCAGTGCGGGCTCTGCCGGCTTTTTGATCGCGGGTCAGGCGGTCGCAGTCGCTTTTGGCAATGGCCTGCTGGCTGCGCAGTTCCGCAAGCTTTATTCTGTATTCATTAATTGTAAGGCGTGCGGTATCGAGATCGGGAAGGGCTTTTCGCTCATCCTCGAGTTCGGCGGATCGATGCTGTAGGGCCACGATGTCGGCGGTAACCTGACGGAGCGAGTCGTCGAGCACGGCAATTTTCGACGTAATGGCGGTCGACTCTTTTTCCTGCTTTGCATAGGAGGATCGCGCGTCGTTGACGGCGGCGAAGGCGCGCTTCAGCGCTTCGCGCGCGTTGAGGTCTTCTTCCTGTCGTTGCGAGAGGAAGGTTGCGGAGTCGGAGAGCGTCGCCTCGGCTTTTTCTGCTTCGGCGGCCGCTCTTTCGATCATCTCTTGGAGAGCTGCTACGCGGTTGCGCTGTTGGAGGCGGAGGGCTGTGGCGGTCTTCGCGTCGGGTGTTAGCGTGAAGCCATCCCAGCGCCAAGCCCAGCCGTCGCGGCTCACGATGATTTGGCCGGGCTTCAGGTCTTTGATCGCCTCCTGACTGGAGGCGGCATCGTCGGTTAGGCCGATTTGCGAGAGGCAACGGGACAAAGCGGGAGGGGCCTTGACGAATTGAGCCAAGGAAACGACGCCTGCGGGAAGCCCCGGAGTGTTTGCCAAGGGTTCGGTCTCTCGCCAGTGCTTCGCGGCTTTGGTATTCAACGCTGCCGTAAGAGCTTCGCCGACGGCAACGGCGAGGGCGTTTTCCAAACCGGGGGTGACCGTTATCAGGTCGAGGACCTGTTCGGCATTGGCGTCGTCGTGGGTTTCTAGGATTGACGTCAGAGCGTCGCATTCGGCGCGGAGCTTCATGACTTCGGCTTGCGCATTCTGGGCGATGTCGCGGGCTTGCGATTGCAGGGTTTCGCCTTCGCGAAGGAATTGCTCTGCTGCTTGGGCCAGTTGCTGGCGCTTCGTGAGTTCGGTTTCTGTAGCGTCGACAAGCGATTTTGCCAGTGCGAGGTCGGGGCGCGTGGCGGCTTCGGCGGCAAGCGCAACACGCTGCGCGTCCATTTGGTTGCGGCGGTCGGCGAGTTTGGCCCGACGTTCGGCCAGGGAGTCGTTCTCGCGTTGGATCGAGGCTTTGTGGGCTTCGGCGGTCGCCGTTTCCTGCATCAGTCGCGCGAGTTCGGCGTCGAGCTTTTCGACGTTCTCCGTGAGAGACGCGAGGGTTGCGGAGATGGTCGGGAGTTCTTGTTCAATGGTTTCGAGGGTTTTTGCGAGCTGGGCGGCTTCGTCGGTCAGTTTGACAATGGCGACTTCGCCATCGCGGCTACGGGCTTGTTCGCGGTCGCGGTCGTTTTTCGTTTGCTCAAGGCGGCGTTCGCATTCGCGAGTTTCGGAGTCGATGCGTTTGGCTTCGGAGTCGATTTGTTCGCGGGCAAGAACCAGCTTTTGGACAATCGCGGCGGCGGCGGCTTCCGCTTGGCGCATCGCAGGAAGCTCGGCGGCGATGCCCGTGCGGGCGGCGTTGCCTTGCGTGACAACCGAAAGCAGTTCCGTGCTTCGCGCTTCGGCGTCTTGAAGCGCTTGCTTGACCGCCTTTTCGTTTGCTTCGGCTTCGGCCCAACGGAGATGGAGCAGGGCGGCTTCGGTGCGACGGATGTGGTCGGCAAGATTTCTGTAGCGCGAGGCTTGGCGGACCTGTGTCTTCAGGCTTCGCAACTGAGCGTCGTAAGCCTGAAGGACATCATCAACGCGCGTGAGATTTTGCTCGGCGGCTTTGAGCTTTAGCTCGGCCTCGTGGCGGCGGGCTTGCAGACCCGACGTGCCTGCTGCTTCTTCCAAAATCTGGCGGCGGTCTTGCGGTTTTGCACGGATGAGGGCGTCGATCTGGCCTTGGCCGACGAGGTTTGTGGAGTGAGAGCCGGTGGATTGGTCGGCAAAAAGGAGCTGCACGTCGCGGCGGCGGACCGGGCGGCCATTCACTTTATAGTCTGAGCCGTTCCCGCGCTCAATTTGGCGCGTTACGAGAAGCGAATCTTCGTTGTTAAATTCGGCGGAGGCTGTGCGCGTCGCGTTGTCGAGTTCGAGGGAGACCTCGGCGACATTACGCGAGGGACGCGTGGCCGTACCGCCGAAGATCACGTCGTCCATTTCTCCGCCGCGCAGACTCTTGGCAGAGTTCTCGCCCATGACCCAGCGCAGGGCTTCTACGAGGTTCGACTTTCCACAACCGTTCGGGCCGACGATGCCGGTCATGCCCTGGCCGATGTGGAGGTCGGTCGGTTCGACGAAAGACTTGAAACCGTGCAAGCGTAAGCGAGTAAAATTCACGAATAACCCTCGATGCAAAAACTAAATTCTATTTCAGGGCAGCTCAAGCAAGCCCTTCTCTTGGAGTTCCGCTCAACCGGGATCGGTTCGCTTTCCGGTATGCGTTCACTTCTTCGATTCGGCCTTTTGCCCTTTCTTTTCCGCACTCCGGCTCTTTCCCAGAATTCGGTCGAGTTCGGCCGCAAAGGCATCGAAGCTCTGAGCTCCCTGAATAATCGCTGCGCCATCGTTAATGACAAATGTCGGCGTGGAGTCGATGTTGTACTTTTGCTCCGCTTCCGTTCGGTCCTTCAAAAGGGCCTCCTGCAGCTTTTTATCGCTAGCGCATTCTTTTGCTTTCTCCAGCGGAAGGCCGCCCAAGGCCGCGTACTGGTAAACCTGATTTTCCCCGTTGTTGCTTAGCGTGCCATCCAACAATGAAATATACATCGTTTTGAGGAAAGCAAAGTATTGTTCTTTTGGCATACATTGCGCCACTGCAGCGGCTTTGAGGCTTAAGCTCCCAAGGGGGAAGTCATGCATCACGAAGCGCACTAGGCCGGTATCTATATACTTCTTTTGCAGTTTTGGCATCGTGTCGATGTAAAAATCGGCGCAATGGGAGCAGGTTACCGAAGCGTATTCGTCAACCTTAATAGGGGCATCCGGCTTGCCTACGGAATGCTCGACCAGCGTTACCGGTTCCGCCCAGACGAGTGTGGGCGCTGCGACCAAGGACAGGGCGAGGGCGACAAGCCTTGAAACTGAGACCATTAAAACCTCCGGCAACTCGAATCAGACGGCAGCGATTATAGATTAATGTGAAGTTGTAACTCAAGGTATTGGGCGTTGAGAGAAAAGGCTTTTCTGCAATATTCGCGTGTTCCGGGAATTCGTGACGGATCATTAAATCGTCCTTTAAAGCATTGGGAAGGCCGTTAACTGTCGTTTTTTTCGGTCATTCAACAGCTTAATTTCGGATGGCCCCTCTGTTCCGGACGTCTCAACTATTTTAAATTAGGTTAAGCGCTTTTAACCATGCGGCAAGGATTGTGTGGCATGAGATGGGGTGCTTCACCTGCGAAAGACGATAGGTTTTCGCGTCGTTTCCGTGCGCGAGCGCGGGAAAAGCATTTCACCCCGGGGGAACAATGAACGTTAGCCAATTGGCAAGTCTTAAGGTGCTTATTGCCGACGACCACTTCCTTATCAGGCAGTTTGTCCGCAACACGTTAAAAGAGTCGAAGATCGAAAATGTGCAGACCGCTGCCGATGGGAACGAAGCCATCGATATGGTCCAAAAGGCAAAAACCGAAAATTTGCCTTTCGATATCGTTTTTCTCGACTGGAATATGCCGACGGTTTCGGGCCTTGAGGTTCTGACGTTCTTCAGGGGCAAGCCGGAGTTTTCGGACACGGCGTTTGTCATGCTTACAGCCGAGTCGGAACAGCAGAATCTTATGAAGGCTATTAAGGCGGGGGCAACTTCTTATATTGTGAAGCCTGTGTCTCCGTCCGATCTTTCCAAAAAACTTTACGAGATAAACGAATGGATTAAGCGCAAGCGCCAAGCTTCAGGCGGATTTTTCTGAGCTTAAGAGGAGAATGATTCATGCCTGAAGATCAAATGCAGATTTCCCTCGACGAAGCCCTCGCCAAGGAGGTTGTGAATGCCGTTGTTTCCTCGATGCATCAGACTTTTGGCGTAGAAGTCAGGCCCGGGCCGACCGAATATGGGGAAGGCCCGGTTTCTCTCGTCGGCGATATCTCGGGCATTATAGGCCTGGTTCAGGACAAGCTGGACGGCACGCTGATTTTTTGTGCTTCCTTTGATGCCGTGCGCGACATCCTTCCGAAGATTCTGGGTAATCATGTCGAAGTCACTCACGAGATGGCGGTTGATGCGGTGGGGGAATTAACCAATATGGTGTTTGGGCAGATCAAGCGCGAGCTTAATTTGCGCAATCACCAGATCAAACTTGGCCTTCCGTGCGTCATCACGGGCAAAGGGCATTTTATATCCCAGTTCTATCGCGGCAGGAGCATGATCGTTCCGTTCGAACTGAGAGGCAGACTTCTTCAGGTTTATGTCGGTCTTCATGACGTGCCTCAAGGCAAGGAGACGGAGGGTCAGGTCAATTGAATGTCAGAGATTGACAACATGTCCGCTCTGCCTCTCGAGGATGAGGCAACTCCCCGGCCGCCGATTGGTCTTGGCGCTCATACCGGAATTTCCGAAGCAAAAAAGCAGTTTGCAATCCTTCATACTTCGCTCGTGGGCATGACGCTCATCATTCTCGTGCTTCTCGGCGCTGTTGCTCTGCCGGTGCTCGGGTTCAAAGCCGTGACCCATGTGGGAAGTTTTATCGTCATCATGCTCGCGACCTTTGGGGGCATTGGCTATCTTTATTATCTGAATTACGGCGTGTACAGGCTTGTCAGCGAACACGACAGGCTTAACGCGGTTCTCGTAAACAGCCTCGGGCAGGGGTTCCTTTCGTTCGGGAAAAACGGCATATGCGATCATGTTTATTCCCAGGCTTGCCTCGAGCTTTTCGGGACCGAGCCGAGCGGCAAAAACATCGTGGACGTTTTGCGCATTCCCGAAGAAGGACGAGCCGACTTCAAGGGCTGGGTCGACATTCTTTTTATGGAGGATCATGCGCTCGGGTTTCCGGACGTCGTCAATTTCCTTCCGCAGATTTTCGCGAATCCAAAAAAGCGGAGAATTACGCTCGATTACAAGCCGATCCATTCAAGAGAGCGGGTTCTTTCACGCGTCGTGTTGATCGCTACCGACGTGACGGAGGAGTACGAGGCCCAAGAACTTGCCAAGCAGCGGCAAGAATATGCCGACATGATTTGCCGCATTTTCCGCGAGCGCAACCAGTTTCTGGCGACCATCACGCATATCCGCTCGTTTCTTGAAATGGCGGTCGCGTCCGATATTGAAGAAAACAGACCTGCGCTGTTGAGGCTATTGCACACGCTTAAGGCGGCCGTGAAACATTTTCATCTTGGCGAGTTGGCCGAGACCGTTCATGCGCTCGAGACAGAGTTGCGCAGCGAACAGGCTGAAAATCCCGGAGAGTTTAAGAAAATGCTTGATGCCGGGCGCTCCTGCATCGACAGAGAGCTTGCGGCGGTGCTTGAGGCTATCAAGGACCTCATCGGGCAGGATTACGAGCGGCGAGGGAATACGCGCGAGATCGAGGAAAGCGCGCTCTACAATTTTGCTCTAGTGATGAACGTTTCGGGCGTCAGCAAGGACGTCGTGGATCACTATTTGCGGTTTATTGTCGCCATGCCGATTCAGGATTGCTTCCGCCAGTTCGAGCGCGAGCTGCAGGATTTGGCCGAGATTACCGGAAAGCAGGTCAAGCCCGTGCGATATTCGGGGTCCAATCCGCCCGTTTTGCTGCGCGAGTATCAGCAGATGTTCTTCTCGCTGACTCATATCTGCCGAAACATCGTCGATCATGGCATAGAGCCTTCGGTTACGCGCATTGCCCGCGGCAAAGACCCGATTGGGCAGGTGCTCATTGAGTGCGACGTGGTGTCGGATGCCGTGGAGCGCGGGAAAGAATGGCTGCATATCGTTATTTCGGACGATGGCGGCGGCATCGATCCGGGGCGCGTACGCGAGAAGCTTTTGGAGGCCGATTCAGCAGCGCGCATTCAAGAGGCCGACGATCATACCGTCATTCAGAACATCTTCACCTATGGCATTTCGACACGGGATCGCGTGACCGATCTTTCGGGGCGTGGGGTCGGCATGAACGTGGTTAAGCGCGAGGTGGAGAATCTCAACGGGCGGATCGAGGTGTTTTCGGAGCTATATAGAGGCACGAAATTTGAGATTTTTGTGCCCTATATGCTCTCTATTTAGCCTTCCAGCCCATTTTCTTGGTGAAAGAATTATTAGCAGTGGGACCAAGGTTAATCCGGGCTTAAGATTGCGTTGCCCGGGTTAGAGGATTGCAAACCAATTTCTGCTTTAATGGGCTTGATTATTGAGGAATTTTTTTATGCCTAAGGACTATCCTGTTGCGGAAATCAGGACCGCGATCGAGGGTGCTGCGAGTGAGCTTTTTTCGGAAGGGATGCTTTCCGAGAAGATTTCGCAGGCGGCGAGGCTTATGCAATTGTCGGGACTCGATTTGTATTCGACTGCCGTTCCCTGGCGGATTTCCAGCGGGAACGGCTCTCCTGTCGAGGGGTTTTCTGAAACGCTGAGGTTCGCAGCGCGGGATATCCATGCGTATTTGGTGACGTTCTCGAAGGTTGCCTTTTCGAAGGCGCGGGTCCGGATCGAGATAGATAGGGCACGCTTGCCGGAAGTTCGTCGAGGGGTGCGTGTTCAGGGATCGGGAGGCGCGGATGTCTGAGGCGCTTCAGGCCTGGTTCCAAATCAACCACGACAATTATGGCGAACTGATCGACGATCTTTTGGCCGATGCGGCGAAAGCGGCTGCCATTCCCGCGTCCAAGGAACTTATTAAGGCAAGGACATCTTTTATCGAGATGGGAATTGCGAAGGGGGTTCCGGTCGAAGACCTTCTGGAAGCGATGCATGGCCTTGATGCGCGGGCGTTGGCCGAAGGGGCTGCGGCTCTTCCTGACAAGGAAGGAATGGGGTGGGAGACTGTTACTCGTTTCGCGGATGACGATCTAATGAAATGCAATGGGCAGCGCTATTCCCAGACGGGGATGACCGCGTTCTTGAATTTTTCGCCAATGGGCAATCATTTAGCACAAAGATCCAAGACCATATCGAGAAGCATAATAAGCGCGCTCAGGAGTTCTATGAGAGGGAAGAAGAGGGCGAAGACTTAAGTAGCGAAGTCAGAGACCTGCCTAAGGCGGAGCGGCAACTCTGCAGATCGATGATCCGGCGCGATCCTCATGACCTCACAAGGCTTCAAGTTTATAAGCCCAGAATTGTCGATGGTGGGTTGGACTGGAGGCCTAAGGATAAAGACCCGAATGACGAAAAGTCGGTTTCGGATTGGTCCGGCGGGCCGAAGCTGGGGACCTATTTACAGGCCATATACGAGTGGGATCTTTACGAAGTTTTCTCCCGCGAAGTTAATGAAACCAAGAAGAAGGATCAGAAGGCCAGCAGGGCATCCAATCGTTACGATGGACTTCGAAACGTTGCAAATCGCGATCAGATTGATGCGGATGTCTTGTTCGAGTCCGGCAAGCTCCAAGTGGTCGTATCGCGCGATCCGCAGAAAATTGCGGAAGCATCGACCGGGCAACGGTGGAGATCGTGCGTGGCCCGGGATGGATGTAACTGGATATTTATTGGTTCAGACATCAAAGCCGGGTCGCTTATCGCTTATGTCGTGTTCAAGGGGGATAGCCAAGCCCGATATCCACTCATGCGTATGCTGATCAAGCCTTACCACGGACGGGCAGAGGACGGGTCTTCCGAAACTATCCTTGTTCCCGCCAAGATTTATGGCGGGAATGGCGTCGGGAGTTCTCTGACAAGCGATGCGTTCATCCGGACGATCAATGGGTTCGTCGCTCCTCAGAATGAGGGGAAGAAAGGCGCGTTCCGAATGGACGGGCGCTTGTATGAGGACGGGCAGGTTACTACGCTTTTTCTGGATGGCGAGTGGACGAAAGAGGCTATTCAGAATTCCCTTGTGACCTTCCAGAATGGAGCCGTCAAAGAGTGGCTTGATCAAATCGACAGTGCGCGGCTGCTCAGGGCGCAAACGGGGGACACCGATCTGCGGCTTGCCAAGAGGATTGTATCGTTCAGCAGTCGTATCCGGCGGTTGTTCGATATTAAGGATATGAATGTCGGGTTGCCGCGCATTTATTACCGCGAATTGCTCAAGACGTCGGTTGGTACGCGGCCTAAGCCGAGGGATATTCTTAAAGCGATTGAGGGTGAAAAAGAGGACGGGCGGAAGGGCGTCACTCTTAAGGATGAGTTTCAGAGGGATCTGGAGGCGCAGGGCGAGGCGTTCAGGGCTATCTCAGAAGGAGACATCAAAACGTGGAGAGCCGTATCAAACGGGTGGTCGCCCGAGTACCGAAGCCTTCTTCTTACCACGAGCCTGATGACGGGGGATTTCGCATCGGTTCGCGAAGCGCGCGGTGCCATGCGGGCGCTTGTAGACACTCTAATCCCTAATGCTCCGTTTGAGACTCTCGCGGAAGACCTTAAGCAACTACGGCTCTACGCCGAGACCAATCAGGATTTCAAAAAAACGGCGTTCGATGTCAACTGCGTGATAGCCGAGAGGTTTCCCGACGCGGTGGATGCCGATCTTGCTGAGGCCCTTGCAAGATATTCGGTCGACGGCGTTTGGGGCGAGTCAGTGCGACGGGGAGCGTTGGCGGACTATGCTTTGAAGATCGTCGCGGCCAATAATCCACAGGTGATACGAGAAGTATTTGCCAATGTCAGGGCTGGCGTTTCCGACACGGCGGACCCATCAGAGCGCAGCACGATGGTTTCTGTTCTTGGAACGCTTGTCGGAACGGACCCGGCTCTTGCGGATGGGGAGCTTGTCCGCGAGTTCAAGAGGATTGCGATTTCCGATCCGAATTCATCCGTTCGTAGAG
>CAZLIG010000012.1:12713-21048 GCA_964559415.1 uncultured Rhodospirillaceae bacterium | reverse complement strand
GCCGGGGAAGGTCCTTGTAGGCATTAAAGGTTTTGCCTGATGGCTTGAACTGGTCGGTGTCGACGCCTTGAGGGCTTAAGACGAGGTTCCGGTAGCCTTCGGAGCGAAGCTCTTTTTCCATCGACGACGTTGAGACCATAACCGCGCTTGACTTGGCGTGAAACCGGCGAAGGATTTTTGCGACGCGTCGCGCGACGAAGGGGGCCATAAAGCGCGGGAAATGCTTTGAGACGTAGTCGGGGAAGCGGGTGTGGTATGAGCTTGTGAACGGCAGTCCTTTGCTTAGGCAGAGGCGGCGCGCGGCCCATCCGAGGGGGCCTTCTGTGGCGAGATGAACCGCATGGGGCTGGAAATCATCGAGGATTTTTGACAGGCGGGGAGACGCAAAAAATTCGAGTTCAATCATCCGGTAAAACGGGATCGCAAAGACACAGGAGCGCGAGTTATCGGGGCCTGCGATGAGGACTTCGTGTCCCATGCTGGTCAATTCTTGCTCCAGGTGTTCGAGCACACGAACGACGCCGTTGATCTGCGGCTTCCATGCGTCGGAGACGATCAGGATTTTCATGATGAGAATTTACTGAATTTCCGGAGGGAACTCAAATTGGTGAGACGGTTTTGACCGGTATGCCACCTGGATGACGATCTTGCCTAGGCGGCTTTCTTGGCGGGGGACGGGGAAATTGGGGTGCCGAGGGAGTCGAGGAAGAGGGGCAAGGACTTAGGCCATAAAAGCTCGTCGGCTCTCGCTTTCGCAGCTTGGGCGCAGGCGCAGCGGAAGGGTTCGTCGTCAATGAGGCGCAGGAGCTTTTCGGTTACGTCGGCTTGGCTTGCGCCATCGCACAGAAGGCCGGTTTTGCCGTCGATAACCGCATCCTCGGCCCCGGTTCCACGGCCTCCGAGCGAGGGGACTCCGAAAAATCCGGCTTCGATATAGCTGATGCCGAAGCCTTCGACGGAGCTGCCTTCGCGGCGCACCGGCATCGCAAAAATATCGCTGTTGGAAAACAGGGCCACTTTTTCGGGACTTTCCGGACCCAGTTCGCCAAGGAACTCGACGTGCGCGGACATTCTCGTTTGGCGGACTAAAGCTCGAAGGCGGGGTTCATCGGCCCCTGCCCCGCCAATGAGGAATACCGCCGCAGGATGTTTGGCGATAACCGCCGGGAGTGCCTCTATTACGCGATCTATGCCTTTTGCGGGTTCGAGACGCGCGAGCGTCGAGATGACCGGGAAGCGCTCGCCAATCAGACAATGAATGTCTTGTTGCGCAGAGGGCGTTACATCTGGGAAGGGGCGGATGGGTGGGTGAACGACTCTTAAACGCTCGTCGCCTTCGGGCAAATAGGGGCGGAAGCGGTCTGCCGTGCAGTGAGAATTGGCTAAAACGCAAACGCTTCGCCGCAAGGCTGATGAGATGCGCCTTTTTTTTCGGGCGGAAGGCGACACCGGGCAATCGCCGCCGTGTCCCAGAACGACAATCGGTGCGGAGACGTGCGGCGGAATGGCTTCAACGCTTTTCCACGAATCGCAGAAAATACCCTCGACCTTTCGTTGAGCGGTGATCGTGCCAATGGCCATTCGCTTTTTGAGCCGCCTTAATGGTCGCCATCCATCGAAACGGACAAGCTCGTAGGGGGATTGCGGCTGGAAGTTACTTTCTTTTCCGTCTGCAAAAACGACTGTTTCGTACCCTGCCCGCGCGAGTTCTTCCGCAAGGCCTGTCATGTAGGCCTGCATTCCTCCCTTAACCGGGGCAAAAGTCTGCGTTACGACAAGGATCATTTTATCGACCGGTTCAGCCTCTCCCCATTTGACGTTCCTGAGAAAACCAAACGGAATGCCCGCTTTCACGGGCATGACGGCAGAAAACTTTACTCTTCATCCAGTTTTGGCTGGCAGATTGCTCGGTCGCCACCGCCACGGATAAACTTGACGATTCTTTCAACCTGCGCCTGATCTTTGAACTGATTTGCGGTTTCATCAAGGCGTTCGCTTAGCGTTCCCTCGGGAGCAAAGAGCATCCTGTAGGCGCTACGCAATGAGCGGATGTCGTCGCGATTGAAGCCTCGGCGTTCAAGACCGATCAGATTGAGGCCCGCGAGATGCGCGCGTTCGCCTTTTACCAAGCCGAACGGAATGACATCCTTTTCGACACCCGACATACCGCCGATGATGGCGTAGGCTCCGATGCGGGTGAACTGGTGGACTGCGGAGAGGCCTCCGAGAAGCACGAAGTCCTCGATAACGACGTGGCCGCCCAACGTCGCGTTGTTCGAGAAAATCACGTTGTTGCCCACGTGGCAATCATGCGCGATGTGGACATTGATCATAAACAGACCGTTGTCGCCCACGCGGGTTGCCATGCCACCGCCTTCGGTGCCGGGGTGCATCGTGACGTATTCGCGGATCTGGTTGCGCTTGCCGATTTCGAGGATCGAAGGCTCGCCTTTGAACTTCAAGTCTTGCGGGCGGAGGCCGAGGCACGCGAACGGATAGACGACCGTTTCCTCGCCAATCGATGTGCGTCCATCGACGACGACGTGAGAGACAAGCCTCACTCGGTCGCCGAGCTTGACGTTGGGGCCTACTGTGCAAAAGGGGCCGATTTGGACATCTGCGCCAAGCTGCGCTGCCGGATCGACGATGGCCGAGGGGTGAACTGATACTGCCATTTATGAACCGCTCTTTGCTTCGTCGCGCGGCACAAGCATCGCGGTGTAGGTAGCTTCGGCACAAAGCTTGCCGTCTACATAGGCTTCTCCGCGAAATTTCCAGACGTTGCCACGGGTGCGCTCTTTCTTGACCTTGATGTTGAGCGTGTCGCCGGGGACGACCGGGCTGCGGAAACGCGCGTTTTCAACGGTCATGAAATAGACGATGTGCGTATCGCACGACACACCTTCCATCGACGCGACCACAAGGGTTGCGGACGTTTGTGCCATTGCTTCGATGATCAGGACCCCAGGCATAATGGGGTGGCCGGGAAAGTGGCCCTGAAAGAACGGCTCGTTGGCCGATACGTTCTTGATTCCCGTGCAGCTTTCAGATGGAACGATGTTGATAACGCGGTCGATCAGCAACATGGGATACCGGTGCGGAATGCGCGCCATGATCCCGCCGATATCGAGCGAAGTGGGTACTTTAAAGGTTGTCATGCAAAAACTCCGTTAGACCGAACGTTTTAGCGGGTTGGCTTGCGGGGTTCAAGGGGGCGAAAGAGGGTATTTAGACAAACCAGGCGGCTGTTCAAATGCTTGATGGGGGGGGAGGCTGGGACAGAGCCATCCTCACACAACCTGATTTTACGGGATATTCAGGTGCGCTGCCGGAAAACCTTTGATAAAGTGGGCCGTTTTTCGGCCTTTGAGGGATGGATATGGAACTAGGTGCTGTTGTCGATGCGAGCGTTTTGGGGGTTATTGAGGGGCTGACGGAGTTTTTGCCCGTGTCGTCCACGGGGCATATGCTGCTGGCCGACCATTTTTTCGGCTTTCAGAACCAAGGCGGAGTGTTTGAGGTCGTTATTCAGCTTGGGGCTATTCTGGCTGTTGTGGCGGTGTACTTTGAGCGGCTTTGGAAGGCGGTCGCGACGCTTCCTTCGCGGAAAGAATCGCGGGCGTTTGCGCTGAGCCTTATTGCGGCTTTTTTGCCTGCGGCCATTATTGGCGCGGGGCTGCACAGCTTTATCAAGGAAGTCCTTTTTGAAAGCCCTGCCCTGATCGGGATTGTTTTGCTGGTTGGCGGGATTGTCATTCTCGTTGTCGAGCGGCTGCCCAAGAACGAGGTTTATAGCGACTCGGAAAACCTGCCGGTTAAGACTTCGGTAGGGATCGGGCTATACCAGTGCTTGGCGATGATCCCTGGGGTGTCGCGTTCAGGCGCTACCATTATCGGCGGGATGCTGTTGGGCGTTAGCAGGAAGGCGGCGGCGGAGTTTTCGTTCTTTCTTTCGATTCCGACCATGGTCGCGGCTGCGGGATACGATCTCTATAAAAACTTCGGGGCGCTCAGCACACAGGATTTGCAGATTATCGGCATCGGGTTTGTTGTCGCGTTCGTTTCGGCACTGATTGTCGTCAGAACCTTTATCGGCTTCATCTCGCGGTTTGGGCTTGTTCCGTTTGCTTGGTATAGGATCGTTGCGGGCGCGGCGGTGCTTGCGGCGCTGGGGCTTGGGTTATAGGTTTTTCCGGAAATATATGGCAATTAACCACGAATCGGTGAATGTATAAGGGAATCAACAGCACCCTTTTTCCGCATTCATGCTCACGCTTCACGACGGCACCGGCGACTACAGAAAGATCATTCCGAATTTGCTTGGGTCCACACTGCCTTCGCGCGTGAAGTGGATCGATGTTCTGGACGGGACGCCTGAAGAGGTTGCGTTTGTCGAGCGCGCGGTGGGACGGCACATTCCGACGATGTCGGAGTTGAACGAGATCGAGAGTTCGAGCCGTTTGCGGTTTGATGAAAGCGTCTTTTATCTCAGCACAAATATCGTTTCGCATATTCCTTCGGGAGCGCCACGGGCGACGCCGGTTGGGTTCGTTCTTACCAAAAAACTTCTCGTGACCGTGCGGTTTGCGCCGCTTACGGCCTTTTCCAGCTTTTTCGAACAGTACAGGACGCAGGATGCCTTGTTCGGAGGTGTTGCGGCGTTTTCGGGACTTGTAAACGCTATTGTCGATCGCGTGGCCGATGTTCTGGAGACCGTCGGGAACGAGCTGGATCAGGTTTCTCAGAGGGTTTTCTTCCGGAAGGAGCGCGAAGTTTCGCTCACGAGCCGCCCTGCCCGCGAGACAGAGAACCTTAAAGAGTTGCTTCGCAGGGTCGGGTATAACGGCGATCTGGCTTCGAAAATCAGGGACAGCTTGTTGGGCGTGGGGCGCATTGTGTCTTATGTTGCCGACATGGGATCGGATTGGCTGCCGAGAGAGCTTCGCGTTCATTTGGAGACGCAGAGGCGCGATATTGCTTCCCTCGCCGACTATGATGGTCATCTTGCCAACAAGGTTCAGCTTTTGATCGATGCGACGATGGGGCTTATCAATATTGAGCAGAACAATATTATCAAGGTGTTGACCGTCGTTTCTGTTGTGGGGGTCCCTCCTACCCTTGTGGCCAGTATGTATGGAATGAATTTCCACAATATGCCGGAGCTAAGCTGGACCTGGGGGTATCCGTTTGGGCTTGCGCTGATCGCGCTGAGCGCCATCGGGCCTGTGGTTTGGTTTAAGCTTCGCGGGTGGCTATAGGTCCCGGCGTTTTAAGAAAAACATATATTGGGATAGCTTGCGGCGAAATGCCAGCGAGTGGGCTATGTGAAGGACCGCGAAGATCAGGAAGATATTTGCGAAGAATTCGTGTGCCTCGTAGATCGCGCTTTTCTCGCGGTGACGGCGTTCCCGGTTTTGCTCGCGCGTCGGCGGCTCGCTAGTAACTGGAGCTTCAAAATGAGTTGCCTGTTTCTCCCCTAACCCGAAGGTCCTGCCTCTGTCTATGGCGATGCCGCTGGCTGCGGCTCCGATCAACGACAAATAGACGCCCAGCGTTATGGTTTTGCTTACTGCCGGATGCGCAAGCACGTTTTTGACGTGAGCGTCTTCAAAACTTGGAAGCAGCCCCGACAGAGAAAGCTGCGGGTCGCCCTTGAGCGACCAAAGGAGGCGGAAGACGATGACCGCCGAGACGGCATAGCCGAGATACGCATGGATGCGGCGCAGGTCGTCGGAGAAGTAAGCCAGAAGCGCAAGGACTGCGAGAACGAGGTGATAAATCCGTATCTGTTCCACAATTTTCATTGGTTTTCCTAGCTTCCGGAGGCGCGGGCGAACCAAGCATCGTGTTGTTCTTGGGTCCAGCCGCAGGCCGTAATCTGGAAGCCAGTAAAGGCATTGGCTTGCTCTGTTGTCAATGCGTAGAGTTGCGTTGTGGTCAATGCGCCGACGTTTGTTGTGGACAGGCTCGGAATTTGCGCAAGGCTCAGACCACTTATTTGGGTCGTCGAGAAGGTGCCAATTTGCGTTGTTGTAATGCCGTTAAGCTGGACAGTGAGCAGCGCTCCAATCTCGGTGGTTGTGAGCGACGTTAGTTGTTCGGAGCTTAGGCTGTTGAGCGCGGCGGTTGTAAGGCCTGTTATCTGGATTGTCGAAAGGGACGATAGGCTTGTGGTGGAAAGCGCATCGACTTGAGTGGTTGATAGCACCGCGATTTGAGACGAGGTCAGTCCGCTGAATTGCAGCGTCGTTAAAGTGTTTAGAGCCTCGGTCTCGATGCCGCCTATTGTTTCTGTCGTGAGTGCCCCAATTTGGGAGGTTGCTAAAACCCCTAGCTGTTCCGTGCTTAGGAGATTGATTTCGGAGGCGGTCAATCCTTCCACTTGCGTGGTCGAAAGACCTGCGATTACTGTTGTTTCGAGGTCGTAAATCTCGTTTTCGGATAGTGCGCCGACTTGCGTTGCCGTCAGGCCCAGTCGCTGTGTTGTGGTCAAGGCGTCGAACTGCGTTGTGCTGAAGGCGCCGATGGCAGAGTTTGCGAGGCCTTGAATTTGGGTCGTAGTGAGAGCCGATAACACTGTTGTCGAGAGCGCATAGGATAAGGTCGTCGAGAGCGCTCCGAGATGTTCGCTTGTAAGGCCGGAGATTTGTTCGGTGGTGAGGTTTTCGAAGGTCGTTGTCGCGAGGCCGCCGATTGTTTCAGTTGTCAACGTTTCGAGTTGCGTTGAAACAAGCGCACCGAGTTGAGTGATGGTCAGGAGATTGATTTCGGTGGAGGTTAATCCTTCGGTTTGGGTGGTCTTAAGAGCGCCTATTTGTACCGTGGCGAGGCTTCCAACTTGGGCTTCGGTAAGCGCTGATATCTGGGCGGAGGTGAGGCCTCTTATCTGCGTTGTCGAAAGGGACGAGATTATCTCCGTGCTCAACGTCACGGTCTGCCCGACGGTCAGGCCACCGAACTGGGTGGCGTTAAGGGTCAGCACGTCCGTTGTCGACAACGCCCCGAATTGAGATGACGTAAGAGAGGCAAGCGATGTCGTTGAAAGACCCGATATCTGCGTTGTCGTAAACAGAGTGATGTCTTCGGTTGTCAGGACGCCGATTTGCGAGGTTGTGAGCGCGCTGATTTGAGTGAAGGTCAATGCGCTCATTTGTTCTGTGGTCAGCGCGTCAAAATCGACCGTTTCGATGGCTTGAAGCTGGACGGCGTTCAGAACGGCCAGTTGCTCCCCGCTGAAGATGAACTGCGTTGTCGTGAGGGCCGTCATCGAGGTCGAGCTGAAGCCCGACATTTGAGTTGTTGTGAGGACTTCGAGATCGACCGTGGTTATGGCCTGAGTTTGGTCCGCCGTCAAAGAGCCGATTTGCGCGGACGTGATCATCCCTATGACGGTAGTCGTCAGGTGTGAAATGAGCGTCGTCGGCAAGGTCGAGAAGAGCGACGCGCTGATGTTGCTGATGGTCGTCATGTGGTCGGCTTTGTCAAAGGCGTATCATTATAGGAGGAAGGGATTAAGACGGCGTCAATGCACTAACCCTTTGATCTAACTGTTAATTTATTCCAAAGCAAAAAGGGAGCCGGAGGGCTCCCTTTGTTGTTTGTATCAACGAGTCTCAGTTAATACAGGAACAGCATCTCCGCGTAGGTGGGGAGAGGCCAGAGGTTGGCGGGGACGATCCTTTCGAGATCGTCTGCCGGTTCGCGGGCTTGTTCCATTGCGGCTTTCATTTGCTTGGCGTCGTGGGAGGCCAAGGATTTCTCCAATGCTTCGATGCCGTCGGAGAGGTTGTCGATCAGGGCGGTGACCTTGTCCAAAACCTTGGACGCGGTTTTGGCTTTGCGGCCTGTGTCGTCCATCGCTTCGATCGTTGAGGCCAGGGTTTCCTGATACTTCAGCGCCGCCGGGAGGATTTGCGTTTCGGCAATCGTCTTTGCGCACTCGGCTTCGTAGGCGATGACGTTCTCGTAGCGGTGCTGATAAATCTCGTGACGGCTCAGAAGCTCGCGCTTTGTCAGAACGCCATACTTTCCGAACAACGCAATCGCCTTCTTGGTTTCGTAGGCCTTAAGGGCCTCGGCGGCGGTGGGGAGGTTCGGCAGACCGCGCGCTTCGGCTTCTTTGCGCCAGCTTTCGGAGTAGTTGTCGCCGTTGAAGATGATGCGCTTGTGCTTCTTGATGATGGACTGCAACACGGCTTGAAGGGACGCGTTGAAGTTCTTCTTCGCCGCCAAATCCTTTTCGATCTGCGTTGACATCTCGTCCATCGCTTCGGCAACGATGGTGTTGAGGACGACGTTTGCCGCAGCGGGACTCATGTTCGAGCCGAGCGCGCGG